>NZ_JBWKYF010000005.1:0-154677 GCF_059423605.1 Variovorax sp. GW460-12-1-14-LB1 | reverse complement strand
CTCCTGATGACCATGACGAATACTTCCTCGCTTCTCCAGCGCCTGCGCGGCCCGGTCCTGGCCGCCGCGCTCGGCCTCGTGCTGACGGGCTGCGTCGGCGTCTACAAGTCGGACGTCGTCAGCATCAACAGCAGCACGCGGCTGGACGACACGCCGCGCCTGGCCGTGATCTCGGCCTTCGAGCCCGAGCTCAAGCTGCTGCTCACGCGCCTGCAGGGTCCCCGCAAACACAGCGTGAACGGCGTCGAGTTCACCACCGGCACGCTCGAAGGCAAGCCCGTGGTGCTGTTTCTCTCGGGCATCAGCATGACGAACGCGACCATGAACACGCAGCTCGTGCTCAACCGCTTTCGCATCAGCGGCATCGTGTTCAGCGGCATCGCGGGTGGCGTGAACCCCTCGCTGCACGTGGGCGACGTGACGGTGCCGGCCCAGTGGGGCCAGTACCTCGAGGTGCTCATGGCGCGCGAAACCGCGCCCGGCAAGTACAGCGCGCCGCCCTTCATCACCGACGCGACGCTGCCCAACTTCGGCATGAATTTCCCGCGCCCGGTCGAGGTGCGCTCGGCCGCCAAGCCGGGCATCGAGCGCAAGTTCTGGTTCGCGGCCGATCCGAAGATGCTCGAGGTGGCGCGCAGCATCCGCAACGTCGAGCTGGCGAACTGCGGCGCCGGCAAGTGCCTGCCGCGCAAGCCGCAGCTGGTGGTCGGCGGCAACGGCGTCTCGGGCCAGGCCTTCATGGACAACAAGGCCTACCGCGAATACACCTACAAGACCTTCCAGGCCAACGTGCTCGACATGGAAACCGCCGCCGTGGGCATGGTCGCCTACAGCAACGGCGTGCCCTACATCGCCTTCCGCTCGCTCAGCGACCTCGCGGGCGGCGGCGACGGCGAGAACGAGATGGGCACCTTCATGAGCATCGCGGCCGACAACTCGGCCAAGGTCATGCTGGCCTTCCTGGCCGCGTGGAAGTGACGGTGGCGCCCGGGCGCCTGCCTCGTCTTGTGTTGCTGCCGGGCATGGACGGCACCGGCGATCTCTTCGCGCCGCTGGCGCAGGCCCTGGGGCCGCAGGCCGCCATCGACGTCGTGCGCTACCCGGGCCGCCAGGTGCTGGGCTACGACGAACTCGAAGCGATGGTGCGCGCGCAACTGCCGACGCAGCAGCCTTTCGTGCTGCTCGGCGAATCGTTTTCCGGGCCGCTGGCCATCTCCCTCGCGGCCTCGCGCCCGCCGGGGCTACGCGGCCTCATCCTGTGCTGCAGCTTCGCGCGCCGGCCCGCGCCCGGCCTGGCGCTGATGCGCGCGGGCCTGCTCGACCTGTCGATGCGCCTGCTGCATTCGAAGCTCATGCGCGCGCCGATGCGGCACCTGCTGCTGGGTGGTTCGTCCGCGCCGCACCTGTCGGACATGCTCCAGGCCTCGCTGAAGCAGGTGTCGGTCGCGGTCATGACCCACCGCATGAAGGAAGTGCAGCGCGTCGACGTGCGCGACAAGCTGCCGTTGGTGCGTGTGCCGGCGATGTACCTGCAGGCGCTGCAGGACCGCGTGGTGCCGCGCCGCGCGGTGGCCGCCATTCAGCGCGGGCTGTCGGCGTTGCACCTGGTGCAGCTCGACGGCCCCCACGGCCTGCTGCAGGCCTCGCCCGCCGCCTCCGCCCGGGCCATCGAGAATTTCTGCCGCGACCTGCCGTCGCCACCTGTCTGCCCATGAACCCCACCGTGCTCCGCCTCCAGGGCATCACCAAGCGCTTCGGCCCGCTCGTGGCCAACGACGCCATCTCCCTCGACCTGCAGGCCGGCGAAGTGCTCGCGCTGCTCGGCGAGAACGGCGCCGGCAAGTCGACGCTGATGTCGATCCTGTTCGGCCACTACGTCGCCGACGAAGGCCGCATCGAAGTCTTCGGCTCGCCCCTGCCGCCCGGCAACCCCAAGGCCGCGCTGGCCGCCGGCGTGGGCATGGTGCACCAGCACTTCACGCTGGCCGACAACCTCAGCGTGCTCGACAACGTGACGATGGGCACCGAGCCGCTGTGGCGCCCGGTCTCGCGCCGCGCGGCGGCCCGCGCGCGGCTGCTCGAGGTGGCCCAGCGCTTCGGCCTGCCGGTGCAGCCCGACGCGACCATCGGCAGCCTCTCGGTCGGCGAGCGCCAGCGCGTGGAAATCCTCAAGGCGCTGTACCGCGGCGCGCGCATCCTGATCCTCGACGAACCGACGGCCGTGCTCACGCCGCAGGAGAGCGAGGCGCTCTTCGCCACGCTCGCGCAGATGGTGGCGCAAGGCCTGTCGGTGATCTTCATCAGCCACAAGCTCGGCGAGGTGCTGCGCGTGTCGCAGCGCATCGCGGTGCTGCGCGGCGGCAAGCTGGTCGCCGAAGCGCGCACGGCCGACACCACGCAGGCGCAGCTCGCGTTGTGGATGGTCGGTCACGCGGTCGAGGCACCGCAGCGCCGGCCCGCGAAGTCGGTGGGCGACGCGGTGTGTGTGCTCGACCACGTGAGCACCGCATTGGCGAAAGACGGCGGGCAGGACCGCCTGCGCGAGGTGTCGCTCACGCTGCGCGCGGGCGAGATCACCGCCATCGCCGGCGTCTCCGGCAACGGCCAGGTCGCGCTGGCCGAGCTGCTGAGCGGCACGCGCCGCGCCGTCTCCGGCAGCGCGCAGTTCATGGGCCGCGCGCTGCCGCCCTCGCCCGCCCGGCTGGTGCAGCGCGGCGTGGCACGCATCCCCGAAGACCGGCACGCGGTCGGCGTGGTCGGCGACCTGCCGGTGTGGGAGAACGCCGTGTCCGAGCGGCTGCGCAGCCCTGTCTTTTCGCGCTGGTCGTTCATCGTCCGGCGCGCCGCCGCGCGGCTGCACGCCCGGCGCATCGAGAAAGCCTTCGACGTGCGCGGCGCCGGCCTGATGTCGCCGGCCCGTTCGCTCTCGGGCGGCAACATGCAGAAACTGATCCTGGGGCGGGCGCTGCTGGCGCCCGAGCAAGTGGAACAAGACACCGACAACAAGAAGTACCCGAACCGCGCCCCGCGCCTCATCGTCGCGCACCAACCGACCTGGGGCCTGGACATCGGCGCCGTCGCCTACGTGCAGCAGCAGCTCATTGCCGCGCGCGATGCCGGCGCGGCGGTGCTCGTCATTTCCGACGACCTCGACGAAGTGCTCGCGCTTGGCGACCGCGTGGCCGTGATGCACGGCGGCCACCTCGGCGAAGCACGCCCGGCCGCGGCCTGGACGCGCGAGGCCATCGGCCTGGCGATGGCCGGTGCCACCGCGCCGCAACGCCCGGGAGCCGCCGCATGATGCGCCTCGAACGACGCCACGAAAGCTCGCGCGCCGCGCTGGTGCTGGCCCCCATCGGCGCGATCGTGTTCACGCTGCTGGTGAGCGCGCTGCTCGTGCGCTGGGCCGGTGCGCCGGTCGGGCGCACTTACGCGCTGCTGCTGCAGGGCGGCTTCGGCTCGGTGTTCGCATGGAGCGAGACGCTGACGCGGGCCATTCCGCTGATCCTCACCGGCCTGGCCGCGACGGTCGCGTTCAAGGCGAGGCTCTTCAACATCGGCGCCGAGGGGCAGCTGTTCGCGGGCGCGCTGGCCGCCGTGGCCGTGGGCGGCATGCACGGCGGCACGGGCTTCGAGCTGTCGCCCTGGCTGCTGTTCCCGCTGATGATGCTGGCCGCTGCGGTGGCCGGCGCGCTGATGCTGCTGGGCCCGGCGCTCATGAAGAACAAGCTCGGCGTCGACGAGGTCGTGACCACGCTGCTCATCAACTTCATCGTGCTGCTCGGCGTGTCGGCGCTGCTCGACGGGCCGATGAAGGACCCGACGGCGATGGGCTGGCCGCAGAGCGTGTCGCTGCAGTCCGACCTCGAACTGGGCAAGCTCATCGCCCAGACGCGCGTGCACACCGGGCTGCTGTGGGCCGTGTCGCTCGCGGTGTGCGTGTGGGCGATCTTCAAGTACACGGTGCTGGGCTTCGACATCCGCGCGGTCGGTGCGAATGCGCGCGCCGCCGCCTTCGCCGGCGTGCCGGTGACGCGCACCGTGGTGATGGTCGCGCTGCTCTCGGGCGCACTGGCCGGGCTGGCCGGCGCCATCGAGGTGGCGGGCCGCACCAGCTACGTCACGCTCGACATGTCGCCGGGCTACGGCTACACGGGCATCGTGATCGCGATGCTCGCCGGGCTGCACCCGCTGGGCGTGATCGCCGCCGGCGTGTTCGTCGCCGGCGTGCTGGTCGGCGCCGACACCATGAGTCGCGCCGTGGGCGTGCCGACCTACATCGCCGACGTGATCGTCGCGGCCTCGCTGATCGCGGTGCTGGTGGCCACGCTGCTCACGCAGTACCGCGTGCGAGTGACGAAATGACCGACCTGCTCGACATTCTTTCCAACCCCGCCTTCTGGGTCGCGGTGCTGCGCATCGCCACGCCGCTCATTTTGGGCACGCTGGGCGTGCTGCTGTGCGAACGCGCGGGCGTGCTCAACCTGGGCATCGAGGGGATCATGGTCGCGGGCGCCTTCACCGGCTGGCTCGCGGTGTATGCCGGCGCGCCGCTGTGGGCCGGTGTCGGCGTGGCCGCGCTCACGGGCATGGTGTTCGGACTGCTGCATGCCTTCCTGACCGTCGGGCTCGCGCTGTCGCAGCACGTCTCAGGGCTGGGCATCACGTTATTGGCCACAGCGCTGAGCTACTTCGGCTACCGCGTGAGCTTTCCGAAGGTGAACACGCCGCCGACCATCACGCCCTTCGCGCCGATGGACTGGCTGCCCGTGCCCATCCTCGGCGCGCAGACCGCGCTGACGCTGTTCGCATTGCTGCTGGTGCCGACGGTGGCCTGGGTGCTGTACCGCACGCCGCTGGGCCTGGCGCTGCGCATGGTGGGCGAGAACCCGCAGGCGGCCGAGAGCCAGGGCGTGTCGGTCGCGGCCACGCGCACCGGCGCCATCGTGGCGGGCTCCGCGCTGATGGGCGTGGCGGGGGCGTTCCTCACGCTGTCGGCCTTCAACGCCTTCTTCTTCAACATGGTGAACGGGCGCGGCTGGATCTGCGTGGCGCTGGTGGTCTTCGCCTCGTGGCGGCCCGGCAAGGCCCTGCTCGGCGCGTTGCTGTTCGCGTTCTTCGACGCGCTGCAGCTGCGGCTGCAACAATCGGGCGATGCCGTGCTGCCTTACCAGCTGTACCTGATGCTGCCCTACCTGCTGTCGATCCTGGCGCTGGTGCTGGTGGCACGCAAGGCCAGCTACCCGCAGGCGCTGATGAAACCCTACCGCAAGGGAGAACGCTGACATGCCGATGACGCGGCCCCGCCTCCGTCGCCTGCTGGCCACCGCGCTGCTCGCCCTGGCCGGCAGCGGCGCCCACGCACTCGGCGCCGACTACGGCCCCGAGCGCTTCGCCACCCACGACGCCGTCACCTGGGTGCAGACCTGCGGCACCTGGGGCCCCGACCACCACGGCACCTACCGCGTGATCCACGCCGAAGCCTTCGCGCAGTCGTTCCTCTACGTGCAATGGATGGCGCGCGGCGAGGCCGACCGCAGCTACAGCCTGTACGCCGTGCACACGACCGCCATCGCCGAGCTCGACAACGACCACGCGGAAATCTCCCTGAGCGAACTCACCTGCCGCGCCACGCCGCGCGGCATCGTGGTGACGGCCAAGGCCGACTCGGGCCACGACGACAAGCTGCGCCGCGTGACCATCGAGGTCGGGCCGGCCGCAGGGCAATACCGCTTCCGCGCGCAGCGCACGCGCTGAGCGCATGGACACCACACTCAGCCTGGACGCCACGAACGGTTGCATCGCGGCCTTCGGAGTTGCCATCAGCGCAGGACTGGCCGCAAGCGCCCTTCCCACCGTTTTCACACAAACGCGTGCCGCCATGCCCATCGACGGCAACCTCATCGATTGCACCCTCGCCCACGCGACCGGCTTTGTCGGCAACGTAGAGCTGGAACTCAACCTGCGTTTCGAAGAAGAAGCACTGGTCAGCGCAGGCATGACGCTGACACCCCCTCGGTTTCGCAAGCTCTTCGGCGATGAGTTCTACAACAGCGTCGATGATCGCTACCGCTATCACCAGCGCTGGTTGAAATCACAGGGCATTCCCGATAGCTCGGTGCCCTTTCCTTGGGGCGACGCCGGGGTCGCCAAGGACAAGAGCGAGAACGTCTACCTCTATGTTCTCTATCGCAAGGTTGCACGACCGCCTCGCGACGCAAAATAACGCGCCACAGATTCCAGAAGCCCCACCGATGCTCGACCTCCTCATCACCAACGCCACCCTCCCCGACGGCCGAACCGGCATGTCGGTCGCCGTGCAGGACGGCCGCATCGCCGAGGTCACGCCTGGCCTGGCCGCGCCCGCGCACGAGACGCTCGACGCCCAGGGCCTGCTGCTCGCGCCGCATTTCGTCGACCCGCATTTCCACATGGACGCCACGCTGAGCTACGGCCAGCCGCGCGTCAACCAGAGCGGCACGCTGCTCGAAGGCATCGCGCTGTGGGGCGAGCTCAAGCCGCTGCTCACGGCCGATGCGCTCATCGAACGCGCGCTCGCGTACTGTGACTGGGCCGTGGCGAAGGGCCTGCTGGCGATCCGCTCGCACGTGGACACGAGCGACCCCAGCCTGCTCGCGGTCGATGCGCTGCTCGAGGTGAAGCGCCAGGTGGCGCCCTACATCGACCTGCAGCTGGTCGCCTTTCCGCAGGATGGCGTGCTGCGTTCGCCGGGCGGCGTCGACAACCTCACGCGCGCGCTCGACAAGGGCGTGGACGTGGTCGGCGGCATTCCGCATTTCGAGCGCACCATGGCCGACGGCGCGGCCAGCGTGAAGCTGCTGTGCGAGCTGGCGGCCGAGCGCGGCAAGCTGGTCGACATGCACTGCGACGAGTCGGACGACCCGCTCTCGCGCCACATCGAGACCCTGGCCGCCGAAACGCTGCGCCTGGGCCTGCAAGGCCGCGTGACGGGCTCGCACTGCACCTCGATGCACTCGATGGACAACTACTACGTGAGCAAGCTGCTGCCGCTGATCGCCGAGAGCGGCGTGAGCGTGGTGTCGAACCCGCTCATCAACATCACGCTGCAGGGCCGCCACGACAGCTACCCCAAGCGCCGCGGCATGACGCGCGTGCCCGAGCTGCTGGCGGCCGGCGTGAACGTCGCCTTCGGCCACGACTGCGTGATGGACCCGTGGTACGGCATGGGCTCGGGCGACATGCTCGAGGTGGCCCACATGGGCCTGCACGTGGCGCAGATGACCGGCCAGGCCGGCATCCACCAGTGCTTCGAGGCCGTGACCACGCGCGCGGCGCGCGTGATGCACCTGGACGGCTACGGCCTGGAAGCCGGTTGCGACGCCAGCTTCGTGCTGCTGCAGGCGCGTGACCCGGTCGAGGCCATCCGCCTGCGCGCGACGCGGCTCAAGGTGTTCCGCAAGGGCCGGCTGCTGGCCGAGACGCCCGCGGCCACGGCCGCGCTGCACCTGTCGGGGCGCGGCGACCGCACGCGCTGGATGCTCGGCGAGCGCTGACCCGGTGGCGGCTGGACAGGCGCCGCGCCTGCCGCGAACATCCAGGTTCCCCGATGACAAGGACACCCGACATGAGCGCCCCACCCCTGCTGCGCACGCTGTTCCAGTACCACGCGTGGGCCAACGACGAGCTGCTGGACCGCATGGCCAGCCTCGACCCCGTGCAGCACGCCGACGCCCGGCATGCCGCGATCCGCGTGGTCAACCATGCGCATGTGGTGAACCGGATCTTCGCGGGCCACCTCACGGGCACGCCGCACGGCTTCACCGACGACAACACGCCCGAAACGCCCACGCTGGCCGACCTGCGCGCGGCCGTGGCCGAGTCCGACCGCTGGTACCTCGCCTACCTGGACACGCTCACGCCGGCGCTGCTGGCCGAGGCGCTGCCCTTCGTGTTCACCGACGGCGACAAGGGCCGGATGACGCGCGAAGAAATGCTGGCCCACGTCGTGACGCACAACGGCTACCACCGGGGCGAAGCCGGCCGGCTGCTGGCGCAATGCGCGGTGCGCCCGCCGCGCGACACGCTGGCGGTGCACCTGCACCGCAGCGAACCCGCGCGCCGCGAACGCGGTTGATGCGTTTCGTTCAGGCCGCGTGCGTGGTCGAGACAGTCATCTCGACCTCGACCGTCGCATTCTTCGGCAGCGCATAGACGCCGACCGCCGTGCGCACATGCACGCCGGCCTCGCCGAACACGCGGTGCAGCAGGTCGGACGCGGCATCGGCCACCTCGCTTTGCTGCGTGAAGTCGGCCGTGCACTGCACGAACACACCGACACGCAGCACCTTCTCGACAGCATCGAGCGAACCGAGTGCCCGGCGCAGCAACGCGAGGCTGCGCAGCGCGCAGATCTGGGCGCCTTCGCGCGCGGTGTCGAGCGACACGGCATCGCCCACGCGGCCGGTGACGACCACGGTGGTGCCCACGCGCGGCACCTGGCCGCTGAGGTAGACGGTGCGGCCGTCGCGCACCAGCGGCACGTAGTGGCCGCCGGCCAGGATCTCGCCGTCGAAGCTGTGGCCCAGTTCGGCGGCGATGTCGTCAGCGATCTGGTCGCGGCTGTGTGGTTCTGTCATCGGATGTCCAGGAAAACGGACCGCCATTGTCGCCAACCGGTCCGGCGCGAACCGATACAGATCACGCCGGCCACAGGCAGAACAGTTCAGCCTTCGAACGCGAGGAACACCCGCCCGCCCTCGATCTTCACCGGGTAGGTGCGCAGGTCTTCGGTGAGCGGCGCGCACATGGCCTTGCCGCTGCGCACGTCGAAGCGGCCCTGGTGCAGCGGGCATTCGATCTCGTGGCCTTCGAGAAAACCGTCGCACAGCCGCGCATGGCCGTGCGTGCAGATGTTGTCGGTGGCGTGGATGCCGTCGTCGGTGCCGTACAGCGCGATGTCGCGCCCCTGCACCTCGATGCCGACCACGTCGTCGGCGGGAACGTCATCGACCGCCGCGGCGTCGACCCAGGTCATCGTGCTCATCGTGTGCTCCCTTTTCTCAATCGGGCTTGAGGCCGGCGCGGTCGATCACCGGCTTCCAGCGGCGCAGTTCCTCGTCCATGAACTTCGACAGGCCTTCGGGCGTGCTGCCCACGGGGTCGAAGTACGCAGTCTGCAGGCGCTTGACTGTGTCGGGGTCTTTCAGCGCGGCAGCAATCTCGCGGCTCATGCGCTGCACCACGTCGTTCGGCGTGCCCTTGGGCGCCATGTAGGCGAACCATGGCACGGCCTGGATGTCGGGCAGGCCCGATTCACGCAGCGTCGGCAGCTCGGGCAGCAATGCCGAACGCTCGGCCGAAGTGACGGCCAGCGCCTTGAGACGCCCCGCCTTGGCCTGCGGCATCACCGTGACCGGCGGCAGGCAGGCGTACTGCACGTCGCCCTGCACGATGGCCGTGACGGCCTGGCCCGACGACGCGTACGGGATGTGCACCGCGAACGACTGCGTCTTGGCCTTGATGAGCTCCACGCCCAGGTGCGAGATCGAGCCGTTGCCGGTCGAGGCGAAGTTGAACTTGCCAGGGTTCTTCTTCATCGCCGCCAGCCAGCCCTTGACCGAATCGACGCCCATCGAATTCGAGACCGCGCAGACGTTCGGCGTGGTCGCGGCCAGCGACACCGGCACGAGGTCCTTGAACGGGTCGTACGGCAGGTTCTTGTAGAGGATGGTGTTGTAGACCAGTGGCGCGTTCACCGACAGCAGAAAGGTATAGCCGTCGGGCTGCGCCTTCGAGACGAAATCGGTGCCGCTGTTGCCGCCCGCGCCGGGCTTGTTCTCGACGATCAGCGGCTGGCCGATGCGCGCCGCGAGCTTGTCGTTGACGATGCGCGCCAGGATGTCGGGCGACGAGCCCGCCGCGAACGGCACCACGATGCGCACGGGGCGCTGCGGCCAGTCCTGCGCATGGGCGGCCGCGGCCAGGGCCACGGCGCTGAAGGCGACGAAAAGGCGTGCGCGCGTCATGGCTGCCCCTCCACATCGACCATGCCCAAGTGGTCCTGCTGCTCGCGCGCGATGAAGCCCGCGATGAGCGCGCGGTAGGCGGCCTCGACCACCTCCGGGTAGGCGCCCTCCTTCTCGGCGAGCGCCTTCACCTTGTCGATCACTTCCTGCTGGCGCTGCGGCGCCGATACCTGGAAGGCGTCGCGCTTGAAGCGCGCGGCGTCCTTCACGTAGCGGCCGCGCTCGGCCAGCAGCGCGACGATCTGGCGGTCGAGCCGGTCGATGTTCTCGCGCACCTCGGCCAGGTTGGCGCACAGCGGCACGTAGGCCGGGTCGGTGAAACGGCGCAGGGGTGCACCGTGGGTCTCTGGTTCTTTTTCTGGCATGGCTCGGTTTCAGATGGGATAAATGATGGAGTTCGGGATCATTTCGCTGTCGAACACGCAAAGGCGCGACGCGAACTTGAGGCCCTCGGGGGTCTGCACGACCTTGTCGATGTAGCGCCCGACATTGAACACGGTCGACGGCCCGTCGAGCTTGGTGCGGAACACCGCGTAGTTGGCCTCGCTGTGGATGGTGCCGTCGTCGTCGACGCGGTGCACCAGCGGCAGGCCCACCACGTGGCGCTGGTAGTACGGGTCGTGGAACAGCGTCTCCTTGATGCCGTAGACGCGATCTTCGAGCATGCCCCGGCTTTCGAACGAGAGCGTGGCCAGCGGCAGGCCGCGTTCGTGGTTCTCCCGCGGCTGCAGGCGGTAGCTGCACGCTTCGGTGAAGAACGCGGGCCACAGGTCCCAGTCGCCCGAATCGACCGCATGCGCGTACGCCGCATACAGGCGCGACAGGTCGAGGTAGGTGGACGTGTCGAGCGTGCTCATGCGGCCTCCATCACTTCGCGCCAGTAGCGGTACATGCCGCGGATCAGCGTCTCGGTCACCATGTGGTCGGTGTTCTCCACCTCGCGCCCGCCCAGTTCGGCCAGCGTGCGGTGGTAGGGTTTCTGCTCGAAACCCTCCTGCGAGAACTCGATCACCTCGCCATCGTCGGCCGAAACGAAGCCCGCCGGCCCGAACAGGTTGGCCTGGCGCAGGCGGCGCTGCGTCATCTCGGGCGTGTCGTCCTCGAAGCCGAAATGCGTCCAGACGAAATCGAAGGCGTCATGGCCCACGGGCTGGATGTGGCGCGTCGACACGCTGTTGACCTGCTGCTGCAGGATGAGGCTGGGGAACAGCGTCATCATCACCGCCGTCGGCCCGCCCCACCAGGGCTCGGGCACGATGTCCAGAAAGCGCGGGTCCTTGAGCTGCATGCTCTCCTTGAAGCTCGACACCTGCGTCACCTGCGCGGCCTTGCCGGCGCTGCCGCGCGTGGAGATCATCGCGGCGTGGCGGCCACGCGCGTCCATCTTCAGCTCCGACTTGTTGTCGGCGCGCCAGAGCCCGAAGGTCACGAACCAGGTGTGCAGCAGGCCCGGGTGGTACGGGTCCTTGATGTTCTCCTGCATGAGCTTCCAGTTGCCCGGAATGCGCTGGCGGCTGTAGCCCAGGATGGTGAGCTTGCGGCCGTCGAACAGGCGGTCGAAGTAATGCAGGATGTCGGGGCCGAGGAAATCTTCGAACGATTCGATGTCGTGGTCGAACGACGCGAACACCACACCGCCGCGCGACGCGACCTTGAGCTTGTTCAGGCCGTGGTCTTCGGTCTTGAAGTCGGCCGGCATGCCACCGTGCACCTTGCCGTCCTGCTTCACGCCACGGCGAAACGGCACGCCCTGAAGGTCACCCTTGAGCGTGTAGTTCCACTGGTGGTAGGGGCAGACGAACTCTTTCTTGTTGCCGTGGCGCTCGCGGCAGAACTGCATGCCGCGGTGGGCGCAGACGTTCTCGAACACGTGGATGGCGCCTTCTTCGTCGCGCGACAGGATGACCGAGCGCTCGCCGATGGCGGTGCGCTTGAAGTCGCCCGGGTTCGGAATCTCGGCTTCGAGGCCGACATAGCACCAGTGCTTGTCGTAGAAGAAGCGCTGCAACTCCTTCTTGTGCAGCGCCTCGTCGGTGTAGGCCATGAAGGGAATGCGGCTGGTCTTCTCGCTCTCCCAGTGCAGTTCGATGGGGAAGACGGCTGGCGTGGTCATCGGGTCTCCTTTTCTTTTGTTCGGTTCTTCAGGTGCCTTGCAGGTAGAAGGCATCGGCATGCGTCTGCTCGGGCGCCAGGCCGTGCGCCTGCACCAGCCGGCTCGCGGCCTCCACCATGGGCGGCGAGCCGCACAGGTAGGCGCGCCAGCCGTCGAGCCCCGCGGGCAGGTCGGCGCGGATCGCGTCGGTGATGAGGCCCAGCCGCTGGCCGTCGCGCGCAGGGCCGGCGACCACCACGACGTGCACCTTCAGGCCGGGGTGCTGCGCCTGCAATTCACGCAGCTCGGGCAGGCCGTACACGTCGGCGTCGGAACGCACGCCGAGGTAAAGGTGGATCGGCTGCGTCAGCCCCGCCGCGACCGCGCCGCGCACGATCGACAGGATGGGCGCGAGCCCCGTGCCGCCCGCCGCGCAGAGCATGGGCCCGCGGTGCTTGGTGCGCAAATAGGCGGTGCCCAGCGGGCCGCTCACGCGCACGGTGTCGCCCACGCGCAGCTGTTCGAAGATGTGGGCGGTGACGCGGCCGCCCGGCACGCGGCGCACATGAAATTCAAGCTCGGCGTCGCGGCTCAGCCCGGCCATCGAGTACGGCCGTGCCAGCTCGGGGCCGAACTGCAGCTGCGCGTACTGGCCCGGCGAGAACTCCAGCGGCTTGTTGGGCTTGAGGCGCAGGCGGCGGATGTCGTGCGTGAGCACGTCGATGCCCGTGACCGTGGCCTTGAGCACGCGCGCCGGGTGCACCACCACCTCGTCGGGCTCGGGGATCTCGATGGTGCAGCTTTCGGTCAGCGTGCTCTGGCAGGCCAGCACGTAACGCTCGCCCTGCCCGTCGGGCCGGATCGCGTCCTGGCCGCCGTCGAGCAGCTGGCCCGACACCACCTTGCAGCGGCAGGTGCCGCAGCGCCCCGACATGCAGCTGTACGACACCGGCACCTGGTGCTCGCGCAGCACCTCGAGCAGGTTCGCGCCGGGGCGGACCTCGAGGGTGCGGGCAAGGGGGTGAATGTGCAGGTCCATCGTCGGGCTCTCTTTTTCTGGCGCCGGCGGCGGGGCCGGCTTGTCTCTGGGCACGGATGATGCGCGGCCTCCTCCGATTGACCAATAGAATCTGGTGAATCGGCTGTATCACCGGCATGAATAAAGGTGCGCCATGCAACTCAAGGACATCGACCTCAACCTGCTGCTGGTGTTCGACCGCATGCTGGCCGAGAAGCGCGTGTCGGCCGTGGCCGAGTCGCTGGGCCTGTCGCAGCCCGCCATCAGCAACGCACTGGCGCGCCTGCGCAAGCTGCTGGGCGACGAGCTTTTCTTGCGCACCGCACGCGGCATGGAGCCCACGCCCTTCGCGCTGCAGTTGGCCGAGCCGGTGGCCTACGCCATGGGCGCGCTGCACACGGCGCTCAACCAGCAGGTGGTGTTCGACCCCGCCACGAGCACGCGCAGCTTCACGCTCGCCATGACCGACATCGGCGAGATCTACTTCACGCCGCGCCTCATGGAAACGCTCTCGGCCGCCGCGCCGGGCGTGACCATCAGCACGCTGCGCAACAACACCGCGACCCACCTGCGCGACGACCTGGAGGCCGGCCATGTCGACATCGCCATCGGCCTGCTGCCGCAGCTCAAGTCGGGCGTGTTCCAGCGCCGGCTGTTCCTGCAGCGGTATGTGTGCCTGTTCGCGGGCACGCACCCGCTGGCGCGCAAGCGCAGCGTGTCACTGAAGGACTTCAGTGCGGCCGACCACGTGCAGGTGCAGGCCGCCGGCACGGGCCACGGCAAGGCCGACGACGTGATGGCGGCGCAGGGCATCCAGCGCCGCATCCGGCTCAAGGTGCCGCACTTCGTGGCCATCGGCCACATCCTGCAGTCGAGCGAAATGATCGCGACCGTGCCCGAGCGGCTGGCGCGCAGCATCGCCGAGCCCTTCGGCTTGGTGTGGCGACCGCACCCGGTGGCGCTGCCGCAGATCGCGATCAACCTGTTCTGGCACGCGAAGGTGCACCGCGACCCGGGCAACCAGTGGCTGCGCGGGCTGCTGTTCGACACGTTTGCGGATCAGGACGGCGCCTAGGCGGGCCAGCGGCCCAGCACCTCGTGCACGCCCTCGCCCACGTGGCTGTCGATGAGCACCAGTGAGTGGGCGGCCCACCGCGCGGGCGCTTCGAGCGCGTGCTTTTCGAGCTTGCGCCGCGCATAGGCGACGGTCATGTGCGGCGTGAACGCGCGCGAGGGCTTCAGGCCGACATCGGCCAGCGCCTCGCCCAGGCGCTGCCTGAACGCGCGCAGGGCCGCGACGTTGGCCTCGTCGTCGGCGCACAGCACCAGCGCGCCCTTGGCGTAGCTCATGGATTTTTCGAAAACGACATCGAGCGCCGGCACGGGCACCGCGGCGGCCGCGGTCGATGCCTGGGCCACCTTGTCGGCGGGCACCTGGTCGTGGTTGCCGAGGTCGAACAGCGTGACGTGCAGGCGCTGCGCCTCGACCACCGTGCCCTTCAGGGCGTGTTGGGAGTTCATGCGCGCGCCGAGCGCGGCGATGGTTTCGGCGTCTTGCGGGGTGGGAAGCAGTGCGAAGAAAAGCGAGTGCGGCAGCGGCGCCTTGCGAGGGGCCTGGGTGCCGCGAGGCCGCGGCAGGGGCCGCGGCGGGGGATCGATTCCGGGAAGAAGAAGCTGAGCTGACATGTGTCGATCATCGCCCATGGCAGGGGCCCTTCATGAGGCCTTCAGCAAACGCGAAGCTCGTCTTCAGCTTGGTTTTTGAGAATCGTCGGACGGTGGCGGCAAGGCGAACAACGACACGCCGCCCATCCACGCATTCATTCAATCAATCGATCAACCAACAGGATCTCATCTTGACGAAAACGCAAGCCCGCCTCGCACTCGCAGCCCTCTGGCTCGGCACCGCCTCCGTCGGCGCCTTCGCCGCCGGTCTCGACAAGGACACCGGGCTGTATGTCGGCGGCGCCATCGGCCGCTCCAGCTACAGCCTGTCGTCCTCGAAAAACGCCCCCGTGCCCGTGCCATGGGGCGGCAAGAAGGCCGACAAGAGCGGCACGTCCTACAAGCTGTATGGCGGCTACCGCCTGACCGAGCACTTCGGCGTGGAAGCCGGCTACGCCCGCCTCGGCAGCGTGAGCCAATGGAGCTCGGCCTACGGCGGCTCCCGGCTGCAGACCGGCACCGGCCAGGTCTTCTACGCCGCCGCCACCGCCCGCATGCCGCTGGGCGACGCCTTCGCCCTCAACGGCCGCCTGGGCGTGGCACGCGGACGCATCTCCGGCGACAACAAGTGGGCCCCGGCCAACCAGCGCCTTTCGGGCAGCGGCACGGGCCTGATGGTCGGTGTCGGCGCCGAGTACCGCATGACGCAGAACCTCGCGATCACGGCCGACTACGACTACTTCGGCAAGCTGTCGAAGCAGGCCAAGGGTGGGATGTTCACGGTGGGGTTGAAGGCGAGCTTCTGATCATCGGGTCACCCGCCAAAGAAGAAAGGCGCCTTGCGGCGCCTTTCTTCTTTTCAGGAACTCATTCCCACTCGATAATCAACTGGCAGAAAAATTCCGTGCTGCCAATGGGAATTCGGTGGCTGACTTTTCCACGATACCGTCATCCATACCGTCGACCCGAAGGCTCTATCCTGCGGCCCTTTTCTCCGTTAGCGCTTGCCGATGAACGCCGCCAGTGCCGCCGTGGCCGCGTGGCCCGAGATGCGCCCGCGCGCGACACCATCGTCGAGCGCTGCCGCGATCTGCTGAGGCGACCAGCTGCGGGCGGCCGCACGCTGCGCCACCGGGGAAGCCGCGGTCGACTTTGCCATGACCGCTACAGGCGATTTTTTGGATTTTGGGCTACCTACCCCTTGACCACCGCCCGATCGCTGCGCCGTCGAGCCGCTGGCGGTCGCGCTGCGCCGAACCTTGTGGTCGGTGGTGTGCGGCGACGGCGTCTTGCCGTCGGCGCTTGCTTGGCGGACCTTCTCGTCATCATCGACATCGTCGTCGCCCGCATCGACGCCCGCGGCCTGGCGGGCTTTAAGTAGCTGTCGCGCCTGCTGGTCCTTGCGCTCCAGGTGCGCCGGGATCGCTGCCAGCATCTGGCACAGCACCGCATCGCCGCGGTGCTCGGTGCCGTACTCGGCGTCGAGCGCCATGGCCTTGGCTAGGGTCTGGTTCAATGTGATGTGCGCCATGGTCAGCCGCCGCACTCGATTTTCTCGAGCAACTCGACCGCTTCGGATCCAGTGAGCTTGCCCAGGCGCACCATGTGGTCGACGGTCGCGCGCTGCTGCTCTCGGCTCAATCCGGACATCGATGCGATCGGCGTCTTGCCGTCGTCGTCGAGCCCGAGCGCCTTCAGGCCGGCCACGGCCGTGGTGCCGCTCAGGCGGCCAGAGGCCACCGCGTCGCTGATGGCACCCTTGATGAGTTCGCCAAGCGGCTGACCGCTGACGTGCGTGTTCTTGGCGCCATCGCGCGCCTGCCGCATGACGTCGGCCTTGATGAGCAGCTTCTGCTTGGGCGCGTCTGCGGCTTTCAGCTCAGCCAGCAACCTCTCGAATTCACTTGCCATGTTGGCTCCTTGGAAGAAAAGGCCGACGCGGTGAGTGAGGCCGCGCCGGCAAACCTCGGTCAGGTCTTACGTGGGCCCGAGGGGGGAGTAACTTGTTCGCGCCGCTCGGTCAGAGCCGCGGCCATCACCGCTATGACCGCCGCTGCGCGCAGAGGATTCGTCGACGCCTCGACCAGATGCGCAACGTCCTCTGGTGTGGCACCCAGTTGCACCAGATCGCGCTCAATGGCCTGGCGCACGCGGCTCGCAGTGCTCGGCCGGCCCTGCGGGTTACCGCTGGTGCCCGGCGCGAAACGCCCACCAAGGTGACGACTCGCGGTGGTCATACCCACTTGCCGGTAGAAACATCGCGCACGCCCTGGCTCGCGACATAGATGGAGCCCAGATTTCGCTGGCCAAAACCAAAGGCGGTCTCGCGGATTTTCCGAGCCCCAGCGACGAGCGCGTCTTCGATCACACGCTGGCGGGCAACGAGGCCACGCAGAATCGCATCGTTTTGCACGCGCGCAAGCCGCGCTTCTGCATCGGCCACGCGCTGCAGCGCAGCTGGATCGGGCTTCATCGCCGAGAGCCTCTGCTGCGCGTCGGCAATGAGTCCGTCGAGGCCATCGGCGTCCTGGTTGAGCACGTGCAATTCGGCGGCATCACCCGCGCGCTCGACGCCCCGAAGCCGGCGGGCCTTGATTGCCTCCACCGCGCTACGTTTGGCCGCGGCGCGACCGCGCAGCTCTTCGATCTTGGCCTCGACACGCTGACGATCGGGCAGCCCGCGCTCCAGCTCGTGCCGCACCCGTGCGAAGGCCACGGCAGCGGAAGCAACCTCTGGGTCCGCATCGAGCGCAGGGGCTTCGACACCATCGGGCAGCTCGACTTGCTCCACTGCGGCGGTGACAGCCTCCTTGGCCTGTGCCGCGGCAGACGCTGCGGCTTCGTTGGCCTTCGCAGCCTCGGCCGCATGACGCTCGCGTTCGGCGGCTTGCAGGGCATCCTGGTGCTCGCTCAGCGCTGCGCGCGCTGCGTCGAGCGCGGCGCGTGCATCGGTGGTGTCGCCGCCTTCAGCCAGCACGTCGGCCAGATGATCCGATGCGAGCTGAATTGCAGATTGAAGGTCAATGAGTGTTGGTGTGGTCACGGGTAAGTTCCTCAAGGGGTGAAGTCAAAAACCAGAACAGGGCCAGCCAGCGGCCACCCTGGAACTCTGCAAAGGCCTGAACGGCAGCGTCGAACGCATCCTGCGTCTCGGTGGTGTCGCCGCCGGCAAGGACAACGCGCAGGTTTGCATCCGCGGCACGATCGGCCTCTGCCTGAAGGCGCAGTGCCTGCACGAGCTCATGACGGAGGTCGCCGTGCTGCGCGATCAGGCTGCGCGCTGGCTCGAACGAGGCGAAGTGCCGGGCTTGGGCATCGAGGTTGGTCATGCCCTCAATGTGCCGTCACGACGCCTGTTTGCGCCAATAACAGGTGCGAAAACGGCCAGCGCAGCCAGGCTGCCTCACATCCCCGACGGCTGAGGCGCAGAGAGGCGCACGTTGACACGTTGATCGGGCCCTTGCCGACGACCGTCTGCATACTCGTGCTTGACGGTGATCTCCGCCTGGCCTGCGACGTTGACGCGCTGATCGCTGGACCGCGCGCCGGCGCCCGTGTCGGGAATCGGAGTGCCTGCCATCCGCTCGCGGTTCTGCTCGATGGCCGGCACGTAGCCAGACGTCTCTGCGTTGCCCCATTTCGAACGATCCCAACCGCTGTTGTAAGCGCGCAGAGCGTCGGGGACATTGCCGAACTTCCCTACGTTCTCGCGCATGAGCTCCCGGTGCATCAGGACCGCGTCCGAGGGGTCATCTGGGTCGAGCTTGCGGCCGAACCGCTTCTCGAGCGAGCGCAGGGTCGAGGGCATGATCTGCGCCAGCCCCATAGCGCCGGCCCGGCTCCGGGCGGTCGGGTTGAAGGCGCTCTCTTGCTGGATCTGCGCCGCCGATGTGCCAGGCTTCGCGCCGATGAGCTGATCAGTCTTCGCGAGCTCTGCGAGCAAGCTGCTGTCGCCAGCCAAAGCGTTGCCGCGGGTTGCGCCAGCGGATGGCAGATTGACCGAGCCGCGGCCCGCTCCTGCCGCACCATCCGTCGAGACCTTCTCCAACCCCTTTCGACGCGCAGCCTCCTCCTCGGCGAGGGCCTTGATGTTGGCGGACAGGCCCTCCGTTTCTTTCTTGATCGCAGCCTCGCGATCCTGCTGGAGTTGGAGAACGCGCCTACGGCTTTCCTCCTCCTGTCTCGCGAGTTGGTCCGACAGCGCCTGCACGCGAGCCTGTCCAGCGACCCGCTTCTCTGGATCAGCGTAGTCGCGGCGCAGGTCAGCCAGCGCGGCGTCACGCTGTGCGCGGATGGAGCCGGGCTTGCCGGCCTCCTCGGCGATCTTCTTCTCGAATTCGCCCTTGATCTGCCCCTTCCGATCGTCGGAGTCGGCCGTCATCATGGCCTCCTGAATCTGCCGGCTGCTCATCGCTCCCTTGCCGCCGGCGAGGAACATGATGCCGGCGCGCATGGCCTCTGCCGCCGGCACCAGCCTGTCGGCCAGCGTGCTCTTGATGTTCTCCAACGCTGCCTTGCTGTCCTTCGCAATCGACCCCTGCGTCTGCTCCTGCCCTTCGGTCGCGGCCTGGCGCATGCGCTTGTCCTTCTCGCCGTCGCTCAGCGACCCATCGCCCTCGATCTGCGCCATGCGTGAGATGCCGGTGGCGTTCACGTCCTTGACGTCGATGCCCAGCCGATCAAGGCGCCGACCCATGCCGCCGAGCTGCGCGGGGTTCGCGGTGGAGATCGCCATCGCCTGGCTGTTCGTGATGCCGTAGAGGTTCGACATCGCGTTCGCCATGAGCTTGCGCGCGTTGGCCGAGCCGCCGTAGGTCTTCTCGAAATGCTTCTGGATGGCCTCGAAGTTCGTGGTGTCGGAGTTGGCTGCATCCGGCGTCGACAGGCCGTATTTCCCTGCGTAGCGCCCGTACGTCGAGCCCGCACCGAAGGTGCCGCGCCCGGTGCCGAACAGGCCTTGCTCGCGCAGCAGCGTCACATCCATCGGGTTCATGCCGCGGCCGCCGAGCGCCGAGAAAAGGAAGTTCTGGCCGGCTTCGCCCGCACTACCACCGCCTGCGATCGAAGAGTTCATGCGCGAGAGGAGCGCGGCCGAGCTCGCCACGTCCATGCCAGGAATCTTGCTGCCAACCATGCCGGCGAGCATCGAGGTGTAGCCCTCGACGTTGGCCGAGTTCATGCCCGTGCGGGTCTGCGATGCCGCGAAGCCCGCGATCGCCTCCAGCACCTCGTCGGCCTTGGCAAAAGAGCTCGACTTCGCGATGCCTTCGCCGATCAACAGTGCCACGCGGCGTGCCTGCTGGTCGCTGTTGGTCACGCCCATCATGCGCATCGTGCCGAAAGCACCAATCGCCTGAGATTGGTCGACGCCGAACGAGCGGCCGAAGTTGCCAGCCGTGGCGACCTCCTCGCCGACGCCGCGCCAGTTCTTGTTCGAGATGCCGGCGGTCTTGATGTATTGGGCTACAAGGTCTTGACCTTCATCGAAGGTCACACCCATCTGGCCGGAAGCACCACGAATCGACGTCTTGAGCGCCTGGAAACCCACGCCGGTGTCACCGAGCTGACGCTTGATGCGGTCGTGCCGGATGTTCTCTGCCTCTACGGCGCCTACTTTCTCGACCACAGCACCGACCGCCTTCGATATGGCCAGGGCCGCCAGGCCGCCGCCGAGCCCAGCGAGACCCGCCATCCATCCGCCGGACATCCCCGCGCCAAGGGCGTTGTTCACGACGCCGCCGGGCGGCCCCATGGCGTTGAGGCCCGCGGCGACGATGCGGCGGCCTTGGCCACCACCACCGCTATTTCCGCCGCCGCCACCGCCGCCTGTTGGTGGCTTGCCGCCGGCGCCGCCACCACCCTGCATCGCGCCGAACTGCGTACCAGAGACGTACTCGAACGCCTTCTGCATCTGCCGATGCCGGGCGTGCTGGTCGGGGTAGAGCTTTGACCAGTCGACCTGGAGAAAGCCGGCGTCCTTTTGCCCGGTCGCGCCGAGGCGTTTGTTCAGGTCGCCGGAGACCTTGCGCAGCGAATCGAATTGCGCCTGCACCTTGCGCATGTCATCGAGCGTCGCCTTGCTGATCGGCTGGAACTTGACCTTGTTGGCCTGCGCGATGGTGGCGCCGAGGCGGTTGAATTCCTGCGTGAACTGCTGGATCGCCTGGGTGACGTCGCCCTTGTCGAACTCCGCCTCGATGGGGATCTTCACGCCGCTCATCGCGCGCCCCCCCGCTTCTTGGCAACAGGCGGGGGGCCATGGCGCAGGCGGTGCTCCCCGGCGTTGACCGCGGCCATGGCATCGTCGAAGCGGCGCTCCAGGCGGGCCTGCTTGCGGGCGCTCAGTGCTGCGGGCGGGTCGATCACTTCTTGCGTCGACGAGGGAGGGTTAGGAATTTTGGTTGCCATCCCCGAAGGGTGGCGTCACGACCTGTTTTTGTGCAGAACAGGCGCAGTCGCCGTCGCGCCGGATCAGGAATCGCAGAGCGGCGCGGAGTTCATCGGCCTGACGATGGCTACACGAGTGCGGGCGCGAGTGATCGCAACGCGAAGCAGCCGCCGGCTCTGCGGAAACGGTGCCTTCTCGTTCCGATCGTCGAAGAAGAAAGACTTGAACGCTCCCTCGACTAGGATCACCCCGTCGAACTCCTTCCCTTTCGACTTGTGAATGTTCATCACGAGCAGACCTTGGGGCTCCAGTTCCGCCGATATGAGGCGCTCCTGATCAAGCACCTTCTTCACCAGCACCGTCGCACCAGCGTAACCACCGGTGGCGACCCAGGATTCCGCAAGGCCCTGGCCCAACGCGTCCGTCGCGCGGAACAGTCGGACAAGTCGAACCTGGCGCTGAATCTCGACAAGTGCTGGCGTCTGCCCGAGCACCCGGCTCGCCGCGCGCCAGTCAGCGACTGGATCGCCCACCAGTGACACGCCAACCTCGACCGCGGCGACGACCTCCTTGGCCTTCTTTGTCTTCAGCTTGCCACCGGTCGACACAGCAACTGCTGCTTCGCCGAATTGGCGCGCAAGGTCCTTTGCCGACTGGGTGCCATCGGTAGCCGCCTTCAGCCGGTAGTAGGCTGAGACGAGCCGCAAGGTCTGCGCCTGGGCTTCCCCGACTTCTTTGCGAGGCCATTCCAGCACCGAGGCGAGCACCACAGCAGCGGCAGCCGAAAGCTCGGGGTCCCAAACCACCTCATGCGCAACCGGCTTGAGGGTCTTGGTCTTGTAGGTGTGCTCCTGACCCAGCAGAGCGGAGATGTCCGAAACGAGCGGGTTGCTGCGCGTCAGCACCGCGATCGTCGGCCTTTCGACCTTGGCCTTCGCCAACTGACTGAACATCCAGATCACCGCAGCATGCACCGTGGACTCGAACCCCCGTGGCGGGTAGCTGTGCTGACTGACCTCTGCGCAGGGTGACGGAAGGCTGGTGTTCTTCATCACCGCGTCGGCGAACGCGAGAATTCCGCCGTTGGGGCTGCGATGATTGTCGCCGGACAGATCAACGACCTTCGGCTTTAAGAACGCCTGCGCCTTCGTCAATCGCAGCGGATCCACCCTCGGGTCATACTGAAAAATGCTTTGGTCAGGGTCCGCGAGACAGAAGATCGTCGTCACGTGCGACAGGGCCGCAACGATGCGCCATTGGTCGTCGTCGGTGTCTTGGAATTCGTCGACAATGATCAAGGGGTACTTGCTGCCTAGCAACGTGCGCACCGCAGCACAGCCCTCGACGATGTCAGCCATCGCCCCGGCAAACTGGTCGAACGCGAATATTCCTTCGACCTTGGCGCGCCGCGCCAGTTCTTCAGACCAGTCGCCATCGAACTCGGCCTTCTCGATCCGCTCGAGGTCTGGATAAGCGATCCGCGCCTGAAGCCCGTTGAGCAGACGCCCATGGGATCGAAGCCCTTCCAGGCAGAACGAGTGATAGGTCTGGACCTCGATCACGCGGCGCTCATCGTGGTTCAGGATCAGCTTGCAGCGAGTCATGACCTGCCGGACCGCTGCGCGCGAAAAGCTCAGAAAGAGAATTTCCTGGCCGGCTGTCAGCTTGGCAATGACCTGCTTCGCCTTGAGCAGAGAAATAGTCGTCTTCCCCGACCCAGGGCCGCCTGTCACCAGCAGGTGTCCCGGCTCCGCGAGGATATCGAGCCGCTTCTGGTCCAGATCGATCTTCAGGACAGGACTCCGAACAAATCCTCATCTTCCTTCGGCGCCGGCGGCTTCATCGCGGCATCGATCTCCATCAGCACCTTCTTGATCGTCGCGGGAAGCTCGTCGCCCGACTGGCATTGCCTGATGAACAGAGCGGTGTAGCCGTACGCGTCGCCCTTGCGCGCCTTGAGGACTTCGAGCGCCAACGCGCGTGCCGTGGCATCGTCATCGATCATGGCGTCATACACACCGCAGTGACTTGGATAGTCATCACGCGTGCTCGCCGCCTCAAGAAACCGATGATGGACTTTCGGGGCGGTCTCCGAAACAAGGAGGACCTCGATGCCTTTGGTTGGCGACTGCCAATGAGCGACATAGTCGCCGAGCTTCGTTGTCATCTCCGGGGTGTGCGATTTGTTGGGCTTGTCGTAGAAGGCAAACGCAGGCTTGCTGAGTGCCTTGAAGACCGGGCCGTACTTTGGCACCGCGCTCTCGCTGTCGGCATCGAAGAGGGTTATGCCCGCGAAATCGAGGTGCATGTAAACATCGGCACCCAACGACCGTTCCAAGATCGTTGAAGCCTCCGGGAACAGCGCAACCTCCGAAGCCCCCTCCACGACAAGCACGCCACGGCCAAGGATCGCCTCTGCGAATTGCCGACGTTCGGTCTTGAAACTCTTCGTCTTGAAGTCCCCCAGATCGATGGGCGCACCTTCGAGCACGCCGTTCGGCTGACGGGAAAGGATCACGATGTCCTGCGGCTCGAACTGCTCGATCACATAGGGCGAATGCGAGGTGACGATCGCCTGCCCCATCTCGCTGAGCACGAAACGACTGACCCGCCTCTGCGTGTGAGGCGGCAGGGCAATCTCCGGCTCCTCCATCGCAAAAATGACCGACTGCTTCTCCTTCAGTTCAGCGATCACCGTCAGCATGGCGAACACCAACAGGTTGATCGAGCCGGTCCCAAGCCGCGCGAACGGCACGCTGTGGCCTACAGGTTCGGCGGCGATAAACAACCGCACGACCTCGCGCAAATTCTCCCGCGTGAGATCTGAGGCGAAAAAGGCGGTCGCCGCGTCGCCAGGTGTCAGGGAGACGAAGCGCGCCATGCGCTCCCTGATGTCGGTGCGGATTTGCTTAAGCTGCGGTACTTCTCCGATCGGCGGTGCCATCCCCTGCAGCCGGTCGAGCGTGTCTTGCCACATGTCCGCCAGCCCCGTTCCTCCGAGACGCAACACTGTGTCAAGCAACGATCCACGCTGAAGACTCAGCGCCCGCGAACCGGTGCGCAGGGTACGCAAGAAGACGAAGCCGCAAAGCCGCTTGTGCTCCCGACCAAACAGCCTGCGGCCAGCGCCCAACGCCAGCTCGGCCGCTTCATCATCCTCGATGGGCTCGATGGGATGGTCGAAAAAGGTGTTGCCGACGAAATCGTCCTCCGCCTTGTCATATCGGCCGATGAACACGATGGGGAGAGCCCATCGCTTCTGCGCTCCATCGCCGTCTGCCGGTCCGCCAGCGCCCTGATCCGCGAAATCGCGGGTGACGTCATCCCACCGCCGAAGATGACGGTGAAATCGAAGCTCGGCCTCCTGCGGAAGATCAGTCAGCACCGCCTCGACGCGAACCTCGATTGGCTCCTTCTGATCGTCGAGATAGCGGCCGCAATGAAAGTCGTGTTCGTCGATGACCGGCCGTCGATAGAGCCGTTCCGGCCCCAGCACGAGGTCGAGGGCCTCGCAAACCGTCGATTTGCCGACGTTGTTTCCGCCGACCAGAAGTGTGTGCCCCGCTAAGTGGACAACACCATGAGCCACACCTCGGAAGTTCGAGATGGTCAGACGCTTTACTTTCACCTTGCGACGCCCCCCAGTGGAGCCAGTGTAGCCCCCTGGCGCTGGCACCGTATCCGGGAAGACACCATCAACACCATACCCACCGTCGACCAATCCACCACCGGCTGCGACTGCTCGGCTGGTGAACTCTGGACAGCCAGCGACGGAGACGCGAGAGCTGATGCAGAAGCTGAACTATGCGTCCGCCCACCTCGAGAACAGCGCGTCGGTCGCATGGCCGAGCTCGAAGGATCGATTCGTGCTGCCGACCAGCCCGTCGTCGAAGGCTTCGATCGCCAGCAGCAGAAGCTCCCGCGAGGTCTGGGACGACACCGCGCTACTCGGCGCGACCAGCCCGCCGGCACCCTGCACGACATAGAGCGCGGCCTCGCGGATCTTTACTAAGTCGCCGGCATGCCCCCGCTCCATGAGCTCGCGCATGCGGTCCTCACCGATGGCGGCCTGCAGGCGGCTTCCCATTGCGACGGTTGGACCCAACGCCAACTTGTGCTTCTCGGCATGCCCGTAGAGGGGATCCTTGCGGCGCGCGACCGGCGCCGTTGACCGCCGGAACGATCCGACATGCACCTTGGCCGTCTCCTCGATCGCGGTGATCGAAAGGAAGGCCGCCGTCGCGTGAGAGCCAGCCTCAAGCAACAAAGAAGCGTCGGTGAGCAGCTGGACGATGTGCTCGCACGCTGCGTTGAATTCCCCGGCTGAGGCGCAGAGTCGTTGGCCCACGACCGCGGCGGCCTCCACGGATGCCCACCAGTCGTCGGAAAAATCTGCCATTGGAAGTGCCTGCTTTGGTGGTGTGGATCGCCTGAGATCTCTGGCTTATCGTACGCAATGGACGGGCTCGGCGCTAGGTATGGCGAGCCAAGCTCCTGAAACGGATGCGCGCCACCCCTCACGTAGCCCGTCGATTGGAGAGGCCCAGGCGGCCATACGGATGCCGTTGACATCGACGACACCGGCCCGTCGCAAGAAGCAAGCCACTACAGCGGGGTGGTCCAATAGGCCTCCGGCGTCGAGGCTGGAAGATCCAACACAACTATTCCGCCAAGGTCGTCGACAACATTTCATAGACCGACCGTTGCTGTGTAAAGCCAGTGTTGACGAACATGATGCGGCACTGCCTCGCGCCAAACGATACGTCTTACGCAACCCACTCTGTTGATAACGACTCGGCCTGCCTGAGCACTGTCTCCGTCGCCTCCTCTTGCCGATCCGGCGGGTATTTGTAGCGACGAAGCAGCGTCCTAACCATTACACGCAGCTTGGCGCGCACGGAGTCGCGCACTGCCCAATCCACGGTGACAGATTTGCGCAGGCTCAGCGTCAGCTCCACCGCAATTTTTTTAAGAGTCGCATCCCCAAGGTCACGTACCGCGGCCTCGTTGGTCGCCAGTGCATCGTAGAAGGCCATCTCATCCCGGTTGAGGCCCAACTCCTCGCCGCGGCGCGCCGCCTCCTGGAACTTCTTGGCCATCTCGATGAGCTCTTCGATGACCTGCGCGGTTTCGACCGCGCGGTTGCGATACCGGGTCAGGCTCTGCTGCAGCAGCTCCGAGAACTTGGCCTGCTGCACCACATTGGTCTTGAAGCGCGACTTGATGTCGTCCTTCAGCAGCCGCTCCAGCAGTTCCACCGCCAGGTTGCGCTCTTTCATGTGGCGCACGTCCTCGAGGAATTCATCGGACAGCACGCCGATATTTGGCTTGTTCAACCCTGCCGCCTTGAAGATGTCGATGACCTCGGCGCTGATGACCGCCTTGGAAATGATTTGCCGCAGCGCGTGTTCCTTTTGGTGGTCGCTGAGCTTCTTGTCCTTGGTTTCGTGTTTGGTGATGGCCGATTTCACTGCCTGCAGGAAAGCCAGCTCATCGCGGTGGACCAACGCCCCAGGTAACGTGCCGCATAGCGCGAAGGCCTTGGTCGCGGACAGCACGTTGTCGGCGAAGCGGCGTTTGCCGTCGTCCATGCCGAGCACATGATTGGCGACCGTCGGCAGTAGCCGCCAGGCCTGGGCGCGGAAGTCCGCGTAGTCGCAGCCGTCCAATAGGTCGTGCAGCACGTCCATCTTCTCCTCCAGCACCGCCAGTGCTTCCGCGCTGTCGATGGTGGGCCGGCCCTTGCCCTTGGCCTGGGTGTAGTCCTTCAACGCGGCTTTCAGTTCGTTGGCGATGCCGATGTAGTCGACCACCAGGCCGCCAGGCTTGCTGCCGAAGACCCGGTTCACCCGCGCAATAGCCTGCATCAGGTTGTGGCCCTTCATCGGCTTGTCGATGTACATGGTGTGCATGCACGGCGCGTCGAAGCCCGTCAGCCACATGTCGCGCACGATGACGAGCTTGAACGGGTCGGCGGGGTCCTTGTAGCGGCGCTCCATCCGCTTCTTCACGTCCTTGCTGTAAATGTGCGGTCGCAGCAGTGGCTTGTCGGAGGCCGAGCCTGTCATCACAATCTTGACGGCGCCCCTTTCCGGGTCGGGGTCGTGCCACTCGGGCCGCAGCGCGACGATGGCGTCGTAGAGGTGCACGCAGATGTCGCGGCTCATCGCTACGACCATCGTCTTGCCGTCCATCACCGTCTGCCGACTCTCGAAATGCTCGACGATGTCGTCGGCAACCTTCTGGATGCGCGGCGGTGCGCCGACGAGCTTCTCCAGTGCGGCCCAGCGGCGCATCTGCGCAGCGCGGGCGGCATCGTCCTCCTCGTCCTCGGTCAGCTCTTCGACCTCGTCATCGAGTTCGGGCGTCTCTTCTTCTCGCAGCTCCAATTTCGCCAGGCGCGACTCATAGTAGATGGGCACGGTGGCGCCATCCTTGACGGCCTGCTCGACGTCGTAGATGTGCACATAGTCGCCGAACACGGCGCGGGTGTCGCGGTCTTCCAGCGAGACCGGCGTGCCGGTAAACGCCACGAAGGTCGCGCCGGGCAACGCGTCGCGCAGATGTTGGGCATACCCGTACTTCACTCCGGATGGCCCAGGCGCTCCCGTCGTCAACGCCGTGGCCATCGCGATGTCGGATGCGTCCTCCGCGATAACGTGGGTGGCGCCGGCCTTGCTCTTCTTCTCGCCACCCGTTAGCCGGGCGGAAAAGCCATACTGACTGCGGTGCGCCTCGTCGCAAACAACGACGATGTTGGTGCGCCCCGAGAGCACCGGGAAGCTGTCCTCATCCTCTCCAGGGCTGAACTTCTGGATGGTGGTGAAAATGATGCCGCCAGAGGGCCGGTTGGCGAGCAGTTCGCGCAGCTTGGGGCGCGTGACGGCCTGCACCGGCGTCTCCCGCAGCAGCTCCGCCGCACCGGCGAACACACCGAAGAGCTGGTTGTCCAGGTCGTTGCGGTCGGTCACCACCAGCAGAGTGGGATTCCCCATCCCCGGGTGGCTCATCAGCTTGCCGGCCAGGCAGGTCATCTCGATGCTTTTGCCGGCGCCCTGGGTGTGCCAGACCACACCGCCCTTGCGGGAGCCGCCGGGTCGGGAGGCGACGAGTACGCTTTCGACGACCGTGCGCACGGCATGGAACTGGTGATAGCCTGCCACCTTCTTGACCAACTGGCCCTCGTCCTCGAACAGGATGAAGTGCTGCAGATAGTCCAGCAGGAGCCGGCGCTCGAAGGTGCCGTGAACCAGCGTCTCCAGTTCACGCATTTCGCCCAACGGGTCGGTGGTCACGCCGTCGATGGTGCGCCAGGCCATGAAGCGCTCGCGGTCGGCGGTCAACGAGCCTAGGCGGGCCGAGATGCCGTCGGAGATGACCAGCAGCGCGTTGTAGGCGAACAGGTCCGGGATGTCATGCTTGTAGTTCTCCAACTGGTTGTGGGCCGACCAGATGTCGGCGTTCTCGTCGCCGGGGTTCTTCAGTTCCAGCAGCACCAGCGGCAGACCATTCACGAACAACAGAACATCGGGCCGGCAGATGCGCTTGGGGCCCTGGACAGAGAATTGATTGACCACCAGCCAGTCATTGCGTGCCGGATCGTTGAAGTCGATGAGCTTGACCCGGTCGCCGCGGGTTTCGCCGTTCTTCTGAAACTCAACGGGTACACCGTCCACCAGCCAGCGGTAGACCTGCCGGTTGACCGCGACGAAGCCGGGAATGTTGGGCGCTAGCACACGGCGCACCGCGTCGTCCTGGGCGCCGGGCGGGATGTGCGGGTTCAGCCGTTGGATGGCGGCACGCAGACGGTGCGCGAGCACGACCTGGCGGTAGCTGTCGCGCTCGGTGCCCGGGGTCTTGCTGTCAGGAGGAGAGATGGCGGGACCGTGGGCGGTGTCCCACCCGAGGGTGGCCAGCCACTGCAGCGTGGCCTGTTCCAGGTGGTCTTCCAGAAGAATGGACACGCGGCTCCTCCTTATTCTTATGAGTTGTTCTCTTTAGGTCAGCGCCTTGACCAAAGGTCGGAAGACGGTGGACATCCGCAGCGCCGCGTCTTCTAGCCAGGCGAAATAGGCCGGCCATTGCGACTCGTCCTCCAGCGGCGAATCCGGGCGAATGTGGAGAATGCGACAGGCATGACCGTCTGGCAGCTCGTTCCACTGCAGCTTGACCTTCAGGGCCTCCTCGATACTGGTCTGCTGCGCCTGCAACTGCTTGAACATCGACTTTGAGTTGGCGTGGCCGATATAGACCTCCATGCCCAAGCGGCTCTCTTTGGAGTTCACGGTCGCCGCCAAGTGCAGGCCCGCACGCCCGAGTGCCATGTTGGTCCAATGTTGGGGCAGCGGCTTCTGTGTCCGCAGCGTCGAGCTTTTCGCCTGCAGCCAGGCCGCCCATTCCGTCCAGAACTTCAATTGCCGCTGCTTGGTCGGCGTAGTAGTGGTGGCGGCCTTGGCGCTTTCGCGGCTGGTCTTGGTCCAGTCGTTGGGCTTGACCACCACGTTGAAGCTGGGCGCCATGGGCGAATCGCCGATGCGCCAGAGCTCGACCTCGACCGCGAAGAAGTTCAACTCCTCGGTCGTGTGCTGGTTAAGGAAGTCCAGTGCAGCCACGTGCTCGGCGCGGAAGGACTCGGCCAGCCAAATGACCTTGCGGGCGCCGACTCCAGCGGCGTAGGTGAGGATTTGGCCGAGATGGGAGTGGTTGGTCTTCTCCAACTGGTTCTCGATGATGACCTGCCCCTCGTCGTCCGAGCACAGGACATCGAGTTTGAAGTCGCCGACCCAATGCTCCGTGCCGACCAGTTCCAGCTCGACCAAGCCGAGTGTCTTCGCCAGCAGGTCCAGATTGTCTTCAAGGGCCAGCCAAGGTGTGAACTCGGTCGCTTCGTGCTTCCAGGCCTCGCGCAAGTTGATGCGTTGCAGTTTTCCGAGAGGAGTGGTCATGCCAGAGCGTCTTCGATTTGTTCTTGGGCCTCGGGCAAGTGGAGCTTGCCCGAGATGAGGCGAGGCAGGAGGGTGTCGCGGGTGTCCGCCAGTGTCTGGGCACGCACTGCATTCGCCCCTATCGACTGCATCAGCGGTTCAGTGATGGACTCGAATTTCGCTAGCACTGTTTGCGGGGGAAGCACGCAAGGCGTTGCGACCACTATTTCAGGCCGAACGGCGGGGTACGCACCACCATCTGCCAAAGCGGCGAGCCGCTCGATGTTCTCATCACGCGTGGCACAGAGATAAGTGAAGGTCGTCGCTTCTGGCTCTCTTGGCGAGAGCACTGCGAAACCTGTGCTGCCGGTCAGGCCGGCTTCTGCTTCCGAAATGAATCCGAAAGAGCGGTTGCCCGGACGCACCGTGCCGACGAGCGTGTCGCCTGCTCTCAGTCCGCGCCGAGCCCGACTCGGCGCAGCTCCGAACGTAAAGCGTTGAATTGCGTCGAAAACGTTTGACTTTACGCCAGCGAGGTCAACGTAGGCAATCTCAGAAGGTGCTCGCTTCGCGGTCCAAGACCGAGCGTTGAGGTCCGCGACGTCGGCGAGAGTTCCAGCCCGCCATCCCTTCGGAATCAACCTCAGCGTCGATTCCTCGAACTCGTCGGGAAATAGCACCGCGGTGGCGACATCCATGCCTTCCGGCTCGCGGCCCTCGGCCTTGGCGCGCACCGGGTTGAAGTCGATGAACCAGCTCTTGAACAGGGCTTGGGCGATGGATTCGAGGGTGGTGTTGGTTTGGCGCAGGAGGTCGATGCGGTCGTCGAGAAGTTGCAGAAACTCTGCGCATGTGCGCTGCGTCTCGATAGGAGGGAGCGGGATCTGAAGCTCAGCCAAGTCGCTGCCAGCTATACCCGACACTGCTACCTGCCGCAGGATTGTTCGCATCAACTCGCGGCCCTGAGGCGAGGCGAAGAAGTAAAACAGGTAGTCGCTATCGGCTCGACGCGGATCCGGTCGAGCACGAATAATTGAGCTCTCAAATGTCGTTGGCTCCGTCACATTCTTTACGATGCTGCACTTGCCGGCGCCTTCGGCCACCAACGAGCGACGAGCGAACAAGAGGTCACCCTGAGCGAGGCCTGACCTGCGCAACTCTGGCTCCGTTAACGCAAGCCTTTTCATTGGCACATCTCGCAAGCGTGGGTGACCAAAGAGCTCACCCATGTTCACTACCTTCACTCCCCGACCATGGTGTTCCTTTGACTTATAGACTCCGTTTCTCAACGGCTCCATCAAAAGAGCGCCGAAGCGTTCGAGACTGATATCGCTAGACGGCATAGCCCAGCGCTCCTAGCCTTTTCTGAATCGCGGCGTCCAACTCCACCCCCTTGGCCATCTGCTCGACAAACTGCGCAGTCAGCCGCTCCATTCTCTCGTTGAAAGCTTCGTCGTCGTCCTCAGCTTCCTCGGCGCCCACGTAACGCCCTGGCGCTAGCGCATGGGCATGCTCGGCGATCGTGGCCAACTTCAGGGCTCGGCAGAAGCCAGGCACATCGACATAGGGCTCGGCGGCACCTTCCTCACCATCGGCGCGCCAACGGTGCACCGTGGTCGCGATGTGCGCGACGTCCGCGTCATCAAACACCCGAACCACCCGGGTAGCCATCCGACCGAGCTTGCGCGCGTCTATAAACAGCACTTCTCCGCGACGGTCGCGCCCAGCATTGGCGCCAGCAACCGCGGCGCCACTCTTATCCTTGGCGAGAAACCAGAGACATGCGGGGATCTGGGTGTTGAAAAAGAGCTGTGGCGGTAGTGCCACCATCACATCCACGACATCGGCCTCGATCATCGCCTTGCGGATAACGCCCTCGTTGTTCTGGTTGGAGCTCATGCTGCCATTGGCCAGCACTACGCCGGCCTGTCCGCGAGGGCTCAGGTGATGCAGGATGTGCTGCAGCCAAGCGTAGTTGGCATTGGCGGCGGGCGGCGTGCCGTGGACCCATCGTCGGTCGTCAGCAAGTCGCTCGCCGCCCCAATCGCTGATATTGAAGGGCGGATTGGCCAGCACATAGTCGGCGCGCAGGTCGGGGTGCTGATCCCGATGGAAGGTGTCTGCCGGCTCTTTGCCCAGGTCGGCCGCAAAGCCCCGAATGGCTAGGTTCATGGCCACCAGGCGCCAGGTGGTCGGATTGGCCTCCTGACCATAGATGCTGATGTCGTCGGCCTTACCGCCATGCGCCTTGATGAACTTCTCGCTCTGCACAAACATGCCGCCCGAGCCGCAGGCGGGGTCGTAGACGCGGCCTTGGTGCGGGGCCAGCACCTCGACCAGTACCTTCACCACCGAAGCCGGCGTGTAGAACTGCCCCCCCTTCTTGCCCTCTGCGCTGGCAAACTGGCCCAGAAAATATTCGTAGACTTCGCCAAGCAGATCTTTGGCGTGATGACCCTCACCGAAGCCGATTGTCGACACTAGGTCAACTAGTTCGCCCAGGCGGCCCGGTTCTAGCTGTGTACGGCCGAAGCGCTTGTCGAGGATGCCTTTCAAACGCGGGTTTTCGGCCTCGATGGCCTCGAGCGCGGCATCGATGCGGACGCCAATGTCAGCCTGCTTGGCTTGGGCGCGGATCGCCTCCCAGCGTGCGGAGGCTGGCACCCAGAAGACGTTGGCCATGGTGAAATAGTCGCGCTCCTCCAGTGCGGCGGCATGGTCCACCGCGTCGGGCAGGTAAAGGTCCCCGCCCTCTTCCGCGAATGCAACCTGAAGTTGGGCTCGGCGCTCGTCGAAAGCGTCGGAGATGTATTTCAGGAAGATGAGACCGAGGACGATGTGCTTGTACTCGGCGGCGTCCATGCTGGAGCGCAGCTTGTCAGCAGTTGCCCATAGGGTTTTCTTGAGATCTTGATTCATTCACCTACGCCGTAGCTGCGCACCGTCATCAACCAGTGCTTTGCAGCTATAGCAATGCTCCAGACTAGCAAAAAGATTGCTAATGTATCGCGCGCCCCCACGAAACCGCCGTGTGGTTGCATCTCCTATAAAACAGCGGATGGGCCCGCAGCTGAGCGCCACGGGCTAGAACACCTGCCTTTTGCCATGAACCTGCTCACGCCTTGGCACGACACCTCGGGAGCTGGGAAATGCTACAAATCTTCGATTCGTTCGGCTTGAACTGCCCATCATCCCTACCGGGCCGCCGACAGCTGCCGCGCGAGGCAGTCGACGGCCTAGAGCCGCGCCTCCATCATCAACTCGGCCGCTGTCAGCTCCAAAGCGGCAGCTATACCCAAGATCGACACGATGCCAGGATTCTGCTTGCCGCGCTCGATGGACGACATGTAAGCGCGGTCAATAGCGCTTCGGTGAGCGAGTTCTTCTTGAGAAATTCCGCGCTCGAGACGAGCTCGTCGAATCGCCTCACCCAATGCGACGAGAGACGGGTTATCGGCATGCTTTGGTGATGCGGCTGGCATCCAGCGATCGTCTTTTTATGAAGACGATCAAACCACGGATGATCTTCCACATATAGTCATGATTCCTCTCATATCCTCGACGGAAACTTCGACATGGCCCCTATTGCCCATCCCTGCCTTAGGTCTACGGTCCTCGGCATTGTGCTCGCGCTGTTCGCCCTCACGGGCCAAGCGCAACCCGGGCCTTCCTCGGCAGCAGCGCGTCTCATTGCAGAGGCTGATCGCTTGAACGGCCAGTGCCGCGGCGGCAGCGGTGACTCGCTCAAGACCCAGGAAGCGTGTGCTCGGCGCGAGGCTGTTCACGCTCAGATCGAGCGTGAGGGCTGGTGCTGGGGGCCAAAGGATGCTGCTGGATTCGAGCAGCGCTGGATCCGGTGCATCGGCGACTCGAAGAACACCTACACCGGCACCCCAAGGGAGCCTCGCCGTGTAGGACCGATCGGCTTCCGGTGGCTGGATGATCAGAACGTACCCGGTGTGTTCACGATAGTCACAATCACCAACGAACCGATCGCCGCCAACCAGATCGACCGATCGAGCATCTGCGACGGGAAGTCGGCATTCTGGGGAACCGTCGCGGTTCACTACCGCAGCGATCCGCGCCCAATGACCTACGCGAATGCCTGCTGGATTGTCGACCGAGGTCAGGTCGTGCTGGAGTTGGCCCAATCCTCAGGCGCAGGCAGGAAGGCTGGGCCGTATCGGTTCAACGTTTCTCAGTTCAAGTCGTCCACTGACCCCGATAAGGGCCGCCCACTCACAGTGAACGATCTTCCACAAGCAGACCGCTAGTTGCAACATCGCCAAACTCTAAGGTCTCGCTGTAGACCAGCTCAGGTGCTCGATTGAGCCCGACCTTGATCTCGGCCACGAGCATCGATTCAGCGAGATAGCAGCTGCAGCGCGTCGACTCGCCGCCCTTGACCTAGGGCAACCAAAAGCCATCCACCCCCTACCCGCTCAACTAGGAAAAAACCGTCCAAGGTGGCTGATGGGGCACTCACGCCCGTCGCGAATCTGCGTAGTTCTTCACGCGCTCCAGCGTCGTGGCGGACGCGGTCAATTCGGCGATGGCCGCCGCAAGGATGCCGTGCGCGTCTTCAACCAAATCCTCGGCCTTCGTCACGGCACGGTAGTCCTTCTCGCTCATCCCCTGGCGGAGCGCGAAGAGTCCGCCCTTGCCGCTGTCGATCTCGAACACCGCTTCTGCGATGTCGTCCTGCAAGGACCCAAGCTTGCCGATCGCGCGCTTCAACACCCTCATTGCCTCGGTCACGTCCATCCGCTCCTCCCGTTGAACACGCGTCCACGCTTCGTTGAAAAATCGGCAACCGCCGCGACGGTTGCGCCTACCTCACTTCGACCCGAGGTCACCGAGGCGCCGCAACGCATCCAAGCCTGCCCGGATCACCAGCGCGTCCTCAGCATCGCCGCCCTCGGAGTGCCACCGCAGCCGGCGCTGCCAGAAGTAGCACGAGGCCAACAGGTCGGCCACGGTGGCCGCGCCCATGTCAGCCTCCACCCGCCGCGCGATCGCCGCGAGTTCATCGATGGGCCGCGGGTCACCCTCGGGCCCTGCGATGGTCGCGCACCAGGCCTTGATCGCAGGCCAAGGCGCGCCCGGCGGCGGCAAAGCGGCGCGATCGGCGTCCTCCTCGAATGAGCGCGGGTCGATCATTGGCGCCTCAGGACACCCACTTGCGAAAGTGCTCGAGCAGTTGCCTATTGCCTTCGCTGACGTCGGTGAAATCGAAGAAGGGCAACCCACATTCATCTGCTGCGTCCCGATACTTTTTGCTTCCCTCGATCTGCCCTTGAATCCAAGGGATCGCTTCCGATTGATCCCGCTTCGCCAACCAGTGCTTGGGGCTAGTTCCTTGGTAGGCCTGGATCATCTTGAAGCGATCGGCAGCATTGGCATCGGGGTAGCCGCAGAACACGGCACACATACGGCCACCGGATTTCTGGACCAGTTCTGCTGCCTTATTCGGCCACATCCACCCTCCTTCGACAATCATCGACGCACCAGAGGCAACGAGTTCTGCGACAAAGCTGGCAGAAGCGATCTTGATGACTTGCTCGCGGGTTTCCTCATCACAATGGCCCTTGAGCGCGTTGTAGGTCTTGTCCAGCTCGATGCGTTGGAAATTGTGGTCTGCCGCCATCTGCCTTGTTGCAACAGACTTGCCCGAGGCGCTTGCGCCGCCCACGAAGTAGATCCCTCTCCCAGTGGTCACTGATGTCTCCTCTCTTGATTGATTTGACGAGCGTACCGCGACGGGCTGTCCGCGACTCTCATGTCAACTCCCCTGTGACATTTCGCGTGGCTGGCGACGGCGCGCCGTAACTCACCAGCCTCACGTCGAGGTCGAACGTGCCGATTCCGTAGCTGCGGTCGTTGGCCTTGGAGCGCAAAGTGGAGCCATTCACCTCCGGCTGCGCGCGTGCCTTGTCGTAGGAGTCTTCCTTGAAGGCGGTGAGTCGAGTGAACCAGTCCATTTTTTTCCTGCCGTGAGAAGGCTCGAAGTCAGGCGGCTTGCGCCGCAGACGAGTCCCGCAGGCGCATGATCGTCGCCCGGCTGATGTTGCCTCCACGCGAGGTCTTCACCGCCCGGGCGATGGCGGCCACAGCTTCACCAGCGGCCAGCCGGCGGAGCACCTCGGCCTCTTGGTCGCCGGACAACGCCCGCGGCCGGCCGAGCTGCTTGCCCTCGGCCCGGGCTCGTTCTAGGCCGGCATGGGTGCGCTCGCGCAGCAGATCGAGCTCAAACTCAGCGACCGCGGCGATGACGCCCATAGTCATCCGGCCGGCCGGGCTGGTGAGGTCGACGCCGCCCAGCGCCAGGCAGTGCACTCGCACGCCCATGGCGGCCAACGCCTCGACCGTGGCGCGAACGTCGATCGCGTTGCGGCCAAGCCGGTCCAACCGGCTGACGATCAGTACGTCGCCGGACTCGAGCTTGTTCAGCAGTGCTCGCCAGCGGGGCCTCTCGCTAGCTGCAACGGAGCCGGAGATCGTCTCGGTGATCACCCGGCTGGGCAGCACGGTGAATCCGGCGGCAGCGATCTCGCCGAGCTGGTTGGAGGTGGTCTGGTCGGAGGTGCTCACGCGGCAGTAGCAAAAAATTCGGCTCATGATTTCCCGAGGCGTTCAAAAACGGTGTTCAAATTTTACACACGTCCAAAAGCCGTGTCGTCTACTTTCTCGTCACCCTGCGCAATCCTGTTCAAAACCGACCGTTTGTCGTCAGAGACAGGCGAGGCTTATGGAGTTGAAGTGAGACACGGTGTGACCTGCTGCTAGTAGGCGCGGGCGCTCCAGCGCATGATCGGCGAACAAAATCTCGGCCGCCCGGCGGGTGGCAGTACCTCCGTCGCATGGGTAGCAAATGCACACGCTCTTCGCTTTTTCTCCAGCGGAAAAAGTGCCAACCAACGAAGCTCACGTCGAGCTAATATGTTTTTTCAACTACAAGAAAGCGCATATGAAATGCCTTGTGATCGACGGCCCCGCGCGCGGGCAAAAGCTGGACCTCAACACCAACTCCCTTTCCTACGTCGTGGACCATGCCCACGGCAGTGGGCCAGGGGGCTACCAGCCCCATCGGTACGAGCCGACCGACCTCACCCCGGAGGCGGCGCAGCGCGGCTTCACGATTGCTCTTGCGTACGCAGGCATCGAGCCCGCATAAGGCGAAAGTTGGCTCAGCGGCCAACAGCGCCTCGAGCACGCGCGACGGGCTATCGACGGCCGATGCCGACCTCCTCGCCAACCGGCCAGAGCTGCTGGCCGACGTCGATCTGCGGAGGTACGTGCACGCCCTGTTGCGAGCCGAATACGGTATGCACCCGATGGCTCCCGCGTGCTCGCCACCATCTTGGGCGGCGCGCTGGGAATGGTGGCGCGTCGGTTGGAATCGGATCGTCGGCTGCGGGCGCCAGAGCAACCCTCGCGTGCGGACGCGGGCGCGCGCACGCAAGGAACGAAATTAGGGAAAGATCGCTCACCGATCCAGGGTTTGCGTCCACCTCTCAGAGCGCCGGCTTCCCGAGTTGGAAGGGTTGGACCCCCTTTCACTTATCAGAGGTATCGCACGCGTGACTCGCGTAATACAGAAACACTCCCTATACACGCCGGATAAGCAGCAACCCTTCCAACCCTTCCAACTTGCCTCGCCCCCGCATTGCGATGGACATACGTCCATATCCGAGGAACCCTTCCACCCCTTCCAGTCACCTAAGCCGAACAGCGGCCCCAGTACGCCGCCGATCGCGGCCAACAAAAAACCGGGCGCTGAGGCCCGGTCTTGGTGGCGCGTGGCTGACGCGTTGCTCGCCCGCGATCAGCCCCGGATGTCGGAGTACGACCCATACTGCGCGCTCACCGCGTCGCCCACGCCCCCCCACGCCTCGTCGGACGGCACCTGAATGCCCGCCTCCACCGCCGTCAGCCGGATGCCGGCGTACCTCACGCCATTGGAGGTGCGCCGGGCAATGCCGGGATGCGCTGTCATGCGCTCGCCCCAGATCGTCTGACTAGGCGCGTTCTCGCCCCGGGCCTTCTTCCACGCGGAGAAGCTGGCGTAGAGATCTTTGGCCTTGGCCTCGCCAGTCATTTCGCAGCACTCACCCATCCAAAGACCCAGATCGTCCATGGCGGCCATGTAGTCAGCCGACGCCGCGCGCACCGATTCAGGAATAGCCAGACCTTCGGCGTGCCACTTGACGGCGCCCCGGACCATCCACGCCACGATGGCCGGCGCCTCGGCCTTGAGCTTGTCGAGCAGGCCCATGTCCTTCGCAGCGCCCTTGAAGGTGGCGTTGAATGGCACCAGCAGCATGCGCCGCGCGATGGCCGGGTCGCCACCGCGCAGGCGAGGCTTGAAGTTACCGACGATGAGGTGCTTCTGCGACATCTGGAACTCGAAGAAATCACCACGCATGAACCGCGCACTCAGTGTGGCGTCGCCCGTCAATTCCTTAAGCAGGGCCTCATTAAAGTAGTCGTGCTCGCCGAGCTCCGACGACAGCGCCAGGCGTTTGCCGCGCAGCTGCGCCAGCTCCGTAGGGTGGCGCTCGCCCCTTGACTGCATGAGCGCAGTCGCGGTCAACTTCACGCCGTAACTTCCGACGATCCACTTCACAAGATCCGACAGCACGGACTTGCCGTTGCTCCCCTGTCCGTGCAGGAAGTGGATCACCTGCTCACGAACGCTGCCGCTCAGCCAATAGCCCATCGAGCGCTGCATGAACTCGATCATGGTGGCGTCGTCAAGGAACACCTGCTGCAGGAAGCAGAGCCAGGTCGGGCACTCAGCCGAAAAGTCCGGCGCCACCATGGCGGTCTGGGTGACGTACTCGATGCCGCGCTCGCGCATCTTGCCCGTCCGCAGGTCCACAACGCCGCCAGGCGTATTCAGCAGCAGCGGATCAGCGTCCCACTCGGAGGTCGGCACTACCATCTGGCGATCAGACTGAGCCAGCGTCACGGTGGCGTTCACGGTCTTCGCCGACGAGATGCGCTTCGCCTCAGCCTCGGCTTTCGGGCCGCACGTCGCCGCCACAGCACGGCACACACGACGCGCCAGGTCGAACCGGTGCATGGCATCGTCACGGCTCCAGGTGACGCCGTTGTCGATCATCCAACCGAGACCGGGGCTCCAGCGGAAATTGCCCGCGCACTCGACGAATTGAAGAGCCAGCGCGTCGTCGCTGTTCTCGATTGCGTTGATCTCCTGCGGATTCACGAGCGCAATCTCGCGCGTCGCCGGCGCGGTCGGCGCGAGCACCTTGACTTCGTCCTTTGGCTGCGCGTCGACCACCTCCTGCGCCCCCGCCACCTGCTCGGCCAGCGCGCGCGCAGTCGGTGCCTGCAGCCCGGTCCGCTCGGCGACTGCGGCCCAGAGGTCATCGACCCATGATGCACCAGGCGGCAGAACTTCCACCGAGCAGCCGCCCATCCTCGTCGCCTCGGCCGCCAGCTCCGCTGCGACGATGGCGTGGACCTTGGCGCTCGGCATGAAGCGCGACACCTCCTTCATCGCCGCACGCAGGCCATCGATGCCGTCGTATGGCCGCAGCACCACGCCGCGCGGATCGACGCGCTTGGAGATCTCCGCGTCGAACATAGCAACGACGTCAGCAGCGAACGCCGCGCGCTGGAGGTTCGTCGGGCTCGTCGGCGGCACTAACCAGACCGGGAGAATGCGCGCCTCGTCGGCAGCCCGCGTCAATGCGAGCGCATCGTCGATGACTGCGCGCACCACCGCCGCGCCTTCGATCGCATGCAGGTCGTTGAAGTCGGCCGCCTTCTTAGGCATGCCGGCGAGCATCGGCACTGCCACCAGGCCACCGACAGCCCCGGCCGCCTTGCGCGCAGCGGTGACACCAGGGTTGCCCGCGGTCTCGCAGTCGTTGTCGGCCGCGAACAGGATCACCGCCTCGGGCTGTTTCGCGCGCAGCGCCTGCGCCACAGCCATCAGGTTCGAGGTGTCAAAGCACACCAGCGCCACGTGGCCTGTGCACTCGTGCACGCTGGCGGACGTGGCGTAGCCTTCGCCCAGCACAAACACCATGCGCCCCTGCGCGTCGCGCTGCGGCGTGCCGATCGGATGGAAGTGGCCGCGCTTGGCACCATTGCGCAGGTACAGCTTCTTGCTGCTCTGCTCGGGGTGGATGGCCTGCAGGCTGTGCAGCTTGCGCTTGCTGTCGACGATAGGGATCAGCAGCGCACGGTCGGTGGTGACGATGACCTCGCCGGTCACCTCGTCGACGCGCTCCCACTTGCCGACGCGCAGCCCGTGCGCGTTCACGCCCTTGCGGGTAAGGTACGGGTGCTCGATGGCGGGCGCTGCGGCGTTCCAGAGACGCTGCGCGGTCTGGGCTGCGCGCGCTTGGTCCTCGGCCTCCTGTGCGGCGGCCTGCGCAAGCCGTGCGGCGCGTTCGACCTGCCGCTTCTCGATTTCTGCCTTCGTGCGCGTCTTGCTATCGGGTGGCGCATTCCACCCAGCGTCCAGCGCAGCGCGAAAAAGAGTGCGCGAGGTGACTGCGCCCGGTTTGATGGAGCGCCAAGTTGCACGGAAGTCAGCTGCGTCGAAGTTCTCACCGCGCTCGCTCCATGCGCGAGCATCATCTTCCGAGACGCCAGCATCATGCGCGGACATAAGCAGCTTCACCCACTGATCCCGCTCCAGAGGTGGGTCGATGTGGTCGAGGGCATCGAGGGCGCGCTCGGCATCGGCGCGGTTGATAGCGATGGATTGGTGCTGTGCCGCGTTCATGCGGTCTCCTTCGTGATGGCCCGTTGCGCGGCACACTCGGCGGCCTGGGTGGAGGTAAAAAACGCCGCTGCGGCATCGGTCACCACGTCGGCTAAGGCCGTAGCAGCGGTAGACCCAGCCAGGACGCCGACCGCGACGACAGCCAGTGTGGCGCGGTCAATGCCGCGGCGGCGGCATGCGGCGAGCAACTGGGCGGGCGCCAAGCGAGCCCGGATGGTGGCTGCGGCGCTCATGCGGCTGCCCCTTCCTGCTGGGCGCGCAGCTGTTGCCGCCAGAAATAGCCAAGGAAAAATGCAGCGACGCTGACGTCGAAGTCGGGGTCGCAGTTGCCGCGGGAGATGTTGCCCTCGCTGGCGATGCGAGCGCCTCTGAGAATTTGCGCCATGGCCGCAGCAGAGGCGCGGATACCAGCGGGTAGCTGGCTGACATTGGCCGTGCGGCCGCTTGGTTGTTTGGGCATCAAAGCTCCGGTTTAGTTTCCAACCTTGAGCTCGCTGCTGCGTGACGCTAAAATATTGCTGTTCGTTCAATTTCTAGCGTTGCGTAGCCCGCAAGCTCACTCAAGACCCGCCCTGCCAGGCGGGTTTTTCTTATGAGTCCTCCCTGATAGAGGCCGCCTCTAAGCGCTCCAGGGCGTCGAGTGCTTTGACCAGGACGGCGCCCTGCCGGCTGACGTCACCGTGCGCAAGGCTGCGCAGTCGATGGGCAACGTCCTTTGCGACGACGAGGCGAACAATGGTCCTGTCAACGGCCGCGAGCCGGTCTCGATAGCGTTGCTGACGCTCGGTTTCGGTGAGTGCCATTGCGGCCTCCTTGCAGTTAAGTTGTGCCGATTGTCTGCATCACGACCATCTGTCGCGCCCACATCAAAGACGCATTTCTCGCTTCTTCGATCGCAGAACTGCAAGCGGCATATAGACTTTGACGCTCTCAATGACCCCGATCGAGTTGTCGCTGCCACGCAGGTAGAACTGGCATCGAAGCGAGGTGGACCTCGCGTATGGTCGCGCCCGAGGTAACTGCGGCCAGCTACCGCGAGGATCATTCGACCTCGACCGCCGCCGGCTCCGAGTTAGCCCCACATGCCGAGCATCCGATGCGCCACTTGCCATCCGCCGACGACAGCAAACCCTGGAGCTGGCCGCCGGCGCACGCGGCGCACCAGGCGGGAAGCGCAGTCCAGACGTCGCGCGTCTCGCCGTCGAGATCCGCGTGGTGGGCCAGGTGCGAGGCCATCGATTCGGGATGCATGCCCATCACCGGCTGGCGCACCCTTGCCAGTTGCCAACCTTGTCCACCAGGCCAGCCGTCGCAACACCACGCGTGCCGGTCGAGCGCCACGCCGCGTCGACGCTCCAGAATCAGGCCGGCGGAACCACAGCTCGAACAGACCCTTTCGAATTCGCCCGTGACCTTGTTCATCGTAGTCATCTGACGCTCGTGCACCAGGTGCGCGCCCTCGGGCAGATCGCGCAACACGCGACCGATCGCTTCCGCGAGGTGCGCAACCTCCAGCACGCGATGCTCGATGCTGCCATCATGGTGCTGGATGGTCACCACGCGCTCGTGCAGCGCTCGGTACGTGGCCGGGACTGTGCCTTTGGAGTTCTTGCCGCGGCGCCATTCGGCCTCGCGATTGGTGCAACTCACACAAACGCCAGTCGACACGACAAGCCGCACCTCACATCTGCCGCATCGCAAGCAAAGCCGTGAACGCTCCGGCCTCCGCACCCGACGATCCTGCTCACCCTGTCCCAACCGAGGCCTCGGGGCTGGCGCATGGTCGAGTGCATGCAGGCGTCCAGTTGGGCAGCCGCGGCAGCTATCGCCGAGCCCAGCTGTCCTGTACCGGCCGGCGCACGCGTGGGTGGACAAAGTGGCCCTCAACGGCTCGCAGGAAAAGTGCCGCTGGCCGTCGACGATGACGCGGTACTCGGGCCGCTTCTGGGGCTCCGTCATTGCGCCGCCTGCTGCTGGCGCCGCGCCAGTGCCGCCTGGCTGCGTTCGGATGCCCAGGCCTGGATCTCGCGCAGCAACTTCTGGTCTTCAGCGAGGTGGAGGGCCAGCGCGACAACATTGGCCTGCGTCGTGTTGTTGCGCTTCGCTAGTCGACGGAGACGGCCGATGGTTTTGTCATCGAGCCGCAGCGTGGTGCGCACGAAGCCGGCGGCTTTCTTCTTGGTGCGGCTGACGGTTTGGCGCTCGGTGGGTGTTTTGGTCATGTGACCATGCTGCCGTCACGACCCCGAGCATGGTCACAGACGCGCATGGTCACGTACACGGTCGCAGGCATGGTCACGCCGCCTTCCGCCGCGTACGCTTGTCCTGGAAGGCGCCGAGTCGGAGAAGATGGCCAAGCGTGCAGACAAGGTTTCAGCGGCGCTGATCCGCGCGCGGCTGGCTCTCCGCCGCGGAGAAGATCCAGAACTCGCCGATCGCATTGATGGCGCGCTGAGGCACCGTGCGGCGAGTCTGGCCAGCTCCAGCGGCCGGGTGTCGGCACCGCCGCCAGACATGCGGATCGTGAAGGCCATCGAGCACCTGGTGGCGAACATCTCGGACCGAAGGTTGACGATCTCCGAGTTGGCGGGCGCCGCCGGCTTGAGCCCCTTCCACTTCGCCCGACTCTTCATCGAAGTGACCGGCTCACCGCCCCGGGCCTACCTTCGCCAAAAGCGCCTCGAGCTGGCGCGCGAGATGCTGGCGCACCGGCAGAACGTGCCGCTCGTCGATGTCGCGCTCAAGGCCGGCTTCGCGAGTCAGGCCCACATGACCGCTTCCTTCAAGGAAGCGTACGGCATTGCGCCCGGCCAGTTTCGCAAGGCCGCGGCGGGGAAAAGAAGATGACCTTGCCGGCGGGGGTCTATGCGGACGCGCCGGCCGACTTCTTCGACAGGCACGCCAGCACCGAGCCGCCGTGCCACCGGCCGGGGCTGACGGCACGCGGAAACTCACCCGACTTGCACCGGCGATACAGCGTCGGCGTGCTCCAGCCGGTCAACAGCAGAACAGCGTCCGTCGGGAGCAGCGTATCTCCATGCACCTTCGCCATCGCGACCTGCTTCGCGGCGCGAGCTGCACGCACCTCGTCAATCTCTCTTCTTGCCATCTATGGACTCCAGTTGAACGCCACCGAGGCGGCATGGAGTCCATTGAAGCGTCACGACGACCGCTGAACGACATAGCCCTACGCTGTGCCTGCGCTCTAACCTGCGCCCTAACCGTTTTTGCTCCCACGCGTCTTCCATGCGCTGCAAAAGAAATCGACACCGAGAGCAAGTGACTATTAGTCATTGAGATTTTTCCGTGGCGTCGCATCGTCACTACAGATGGCTCCCACTGCGGCTGAGCTGAAAGACAAAACCCGGCCGAAGCCAGGTTCTCGCGTAACGTTGTGCGGTCCTACAGATCGTCGTCCAGGTCGTCCTCATGAACCTCTGCGGCCCGCCGCTTGGCGTCGGCGATCAGCTCGCGCGCCGACTCGCCGCGCATCCACGCACCAATCATGTCAGCCCAGCACTGCAGCATGATCTTGCGCTCCGATAGGTAGCGGTTGACGTTGTACACGGCCGCAATCTTGTTGCGCGGCGCGTGCGCCAGGCTCATCTCGATCCAGCGCTCATCGAACTTGGCCCTATTTAGGCCCGTAGAGAACGTGCGGCGCAGGTCGTGTACCCCGAAAGTCTCAAACTCGGGATCGTCTTTCTGGATGCGCTCCACCGCGGCGTCGATGACGCGATTCAAGGTCGCGTTGGAGATCGGCGTCTCGCTGTCATACCGGCCGGGGTGCAGGTACTGACTGGAGCCAAAGCACGAGCGCAGCGCTGTCAGGATGTCGAGCGCCTGCTCGGCCAGAGGAACAACGTGCGCGTTACCGGCTTTCATGCGGCCGGCGGGGATCGTCCAGCGCTCCGCGTCGAAATCAACTTCGCTCCACGTGGCGTCAATGAACTCGCCTTTGCGCACGCCGGTCAGCAGCACGAATTTGAGCGCCAGGCGCAGCGTGGGGGTGGTCGCCACCTGCTCCAGTGCGGTGAGAAACTTGCGGATCTCAGCGGGCGTCAAGGCGCGGTCGCGCGGTTTGAACGTAGCGATCGCGCTGGAGCGCACGGCTTCGGCGGGGTTGCTCACCGATTGGCCCCTGCCCTGCGCGTGGCGGAACACGGCCTGCACGACTTCGCGGACGTGAACGCCCACGGCGGGACCGCGCTTCTCCTTGGCATCGTCGCACAGCCGCATCAAGCGTTGAGGGGTCACCTCCTCCAGGCGCAGTCGACCCAGTTCTGGCTCGATGACGCGGCGATAGGTGGAACGCCGGAAGGCCAGAGTGCTGTCCGCCAGTTGTTCGGCGCCGGACTTGGGGTCCGCCTTGTGCTGGAAGTAGCTCTCGGCCCAGCCTGCGAACGTCACCGCTTCGGCCGCCGCGGCTCGCTTTTCAACCTTGGCCCGCGAGGGTGACATGCCCCGCTCCACATCTCGACGGGCACGATCAAGTAGCGTGCGCGCCTCGCGCAGCGACACGTCCATGCCGTACTCAAGCCCCTCGGGATCGCGCGCCACCTTGCGCGCCAGATCCGCGTCGTACCTGCCGATAGCCAGCGTCTCGCGCCGGCTGTTCACGCGGTAGTCATAGCGGAAGGAAATCGTGCCCGTTGGCAACACCGCCGCGTACATGCCGTCGCGGTCGGACACCTTGAACACTTTTCCATTGGGCTTGATAGCGCCCAGCTCTCGATCAGTCAGCAAATCAGCCTCACTCTGGTTTGCCGCCTGATACCGTCAGACCCTCTGACGGTACCGGAAGCGGCGATTTCCACCGCTTCAAATCGTACCGTCACGAGTACCGACAATTGCGAAAGATTGGGTGAAGCTGGCTGATACAGCCTGAAGCACTCAAGTCGTTGTCGCTATTCGGTTTTTCTAGATTTTGATTGCGCCTGAAGCAGCGTGAGACGATCTTAGATCACTCCCACTCCATCATCAACAGGCCCCCCAAACCCGCATGGTTAAAGGGATTGGCTGTGATCGACATGGGGCCTTACCGTCGCTTTTACCGTCAGAAGCGCAGATCTTTTGCTGACGCGGGAGATGGAGCGATTTGCGGGATGGCAACGCTTTCAACACCATGATCAATCAACCCTCAGGATACCGGAGAAAACTTCCATCGTCAGCCCAACGCCGGCACGCGTGAACCCCGCCTGGGCGCCTTGCGCTGCTTTGAAGAGGCGGGCCGCCTGCTGAGCTTCACCAAGGCGGCCGCAGCCCTCAACCTCACCCAGAGCGCCGTCAGCCAGCAAATTCGCCACCTGGAGGAACGGCTGGGCTACCGACTGTTCGATCGCCAAGCGCGCGGACTGATGCTCACAGCGAAGGGCACAACGCTCTGGACGGCAACCACCAAGGCGCTGCACGGCATCGACCAGACGCTCAAACAACTCGCCGTGTGGGATACGCCGCTGCAGATCAGCTGTCTGCCCTCCTTCGCCCTGCAGTGGTTGATGCCGCGTCTCTCGGCTTTTCAGCATGAGCAGCCCCAGATCACATTGCGCCTGACCGCCGAGTACCAGTTCCTCGACCGAGTGACCATGGAGGAGGGAGGCATCGAAGCGGCAGTGCGCTACGACCCCATCGATTACGCTCATCTTCACGCCGAGACCATCCTGGATGAATACCTCGTGGCCGTCGCCACGCCCGCCTATTTGGCGCAGCATCCCGGCATTACCGCAGGCATGTGTCCCGATGGCGTCGTGCTGGTCGACGATGCAGAGGCGTGGGACGGCGCGCCCGAGTTCATAGAGGCGCGAACCTGGGCGGAGGGTCTGCACCCTTCATGGAAGGCGCGTCTGATGGGGCCGCGATATAACCTGTCAGCTTTGGCGATTGGCGCGGCCTTGAACAACCAAGGCATCGCCGTCATCCGCAGTTCATTGGTCTGCGAAGAGTTGTCGAGCGGCCGCCTCGTCAAGGTTCTCGGCAGGCATGTACCGGCGCCCGCGCGCTACGTCTTGCTGTGCAGGCTTTCGGACGATGCGCGAGTGAGGGCGTTTGCGGATTGGCTCAGGGCCGAGTGCAAGCGCTTTGACAACGCGCGGATGCAGTTGCTCTCAGCATGAAGGCTCGCCTTGCGCGAGCGCCGATGAGGTCGTTCAGCACAGGGCCGGTGGACTTCTACCCTTCAGCCGCAGCCACTCACACTGGCTCGTTTTGCGGATCAGACAGGACAGCGCCCCGGCGCAAAGGTATTGAGCCAAATCCAGCCCGTCGGAGCGAATCTCGGGGCGCTGGCCAGTGAGCAAGTCTGACGCTAGCTTGCCGCTGCCGCAGGCCATCGTCCAGCCCAGCGTGCCGTGGCCGGTGTTGAGGAACAGGTTGGCCAGCGGCGTGGCGCCGACGATGGGCGTGCTGTCGGGCGTCATCGGGCGCAGGCCGGTGCAGACGCTGGCGGCCGGCAGGTCGCCGCCCGGGAACAGCTCGGCCATGCCGCCCACGCGGATGCGGTCATCGAATCGTGTGACAGCGGTCTTGGTGAGCGTCCTGCCGTCCCATGTTGACGGCGACGTTTTCAACCGGCAGGGCCGTTGATCTCGTCGGTAGGCTCGCCGTCTTCGTAGAACTTGGCGATGGCCTTGTCCAGGCGCTTGAGCAATGCGTTGAGCGTCTCACCTTCGCGCCTCACCAGCATGGCCAGCGCGTTAGAGCCGTCGGCGGCAGTGGCGGCGCACTGGATCGATGCGATCGCGCCGACCGTGATCTCGCCGCCGTCGTCGATCAGTGCCTCGATGTTCTTCATGTTTTGCCAGACAGGGGCATGGATGCGGCGAAGGCGACGCACTCCATGAGGTTGAGAGCGCCAGCATCAGGTACTTCTCGGCGTCGGTGCACACGCCCAGCAAGTCGTTCTCACCGAGGTATCCGTAGACGAAGGCGAGCAGATAGCGCTCGGGGTGCTCATCGCAGAACTGCTGCACGACCTGGTCGGCCAGTTCGCCCGGCAGTCCCTCGTTGAAGCGGGCGCGTGCCGTCAAGCGCTGCATGCACGTCTCCTGCACGTCCTCCGAGACGATCGGCCACGCAAGGCCGCTGAGCTTCATCGCCTGGAAGGTCACCAGCAGGATGTGCAGCGGGACCTCCAGTTGCGCCATGCCGACACCAGTCTGCGCCGCGCGCCACAAAGAATACCTCGCGCGACCGCGCGTGGTGAGCTTCGGCGGCTCCTACGACATCGATGCGAACCGGCTGCTTCCGGCAGCGGCGCTCGATGCGCGTGAAACGCTTGCGCGCGCGTCGCGACTCGGCGTCGCCGCGGAAGTGCTGGTGCATGCACTGGTGCCCGAGTACAGCCCCACGCCGCTGGGCTGGCACCGCGATGTGCCGGTTTCGAGCGCATCGTGGGCGTGCCGCTCGGCTGCCGGCCGCCCCGCGGTCGATTTACCGCATGGAGGGCGAAGCGCGCGGGGGTGGCAGCACAGCGTGGAGTCGACCATGAAACTGCGGTGGTCTATCACATTCAGACCACAGGTTCTGCCGCGAGTCCCCTCCCGTGAACACGGATCATGTCGAAGCCAATAGCCCAAGCATCGGGAACGCTTGCGACAGGTACGCCGTCAACCCGTCTTCGGCCACGATGCCTTGGCGCAGCTGCCTTTCTTGAAGCCTCGATCCCCTGCCATGAATGCTTCCAGCATGTGGGGGATCAGCGTGGCCGCGTCCACAGCTTCGCCATACGTCTGTGCGTGCAGCGCAGCGTAACGATCAAGGTCTGCCTTCAAGCTGCCCGAACACGCGAAGGTCAGCTTGAGGGAGTCGAGTTTAGGCAGCGGGCCGAGCCGCAGTTTTCTGGTCGCGTTCATCGGGCACTTCCGCGCTGATAGAACAGGGGCTGGTAAGGACGAAGCTGTAGATCGCGGTTGACGATCACCCGCACCGGCAACCCAGGCCGCGCCGTCAGCGTCGGCTGGATGTTCATGTTGCGCCGGGTCATCTCCTGGCCCACCTGGTTCACGCCGTCCTGCAAGCCATCACGCCCGGCAATGATGATGCGGTTGCCATCCTGCCGGCTCTCCGGCGCGGCCAGTTCGGCGCCTACGCCCAACAGCGTGGTCAGCGCAGCGCCGGCCAAGATGCGGCCCCAGTGCCGGTCAACCTCGTCTTCCACCCCGGCATAGCCCGCCGGATCGGTGCCCACGAGGTTGTCCAGCGTCAGTGAGGACGTATCTGGCAGGATGATCCGGTTCCAAGCCATCTGCACGCGGCTCTGCCCGTAACTCACCTGGCTGTTGTAGTGGCCCAGAATGCGCGAACCCTGCGGGATCAGCAGGAACTTGCCCGTAGCCGTGTCATAGACAGGCTCCGTCACCGTGGCGATCACGTCACCTGGCAAGTCCGACTTGATCCCCGTCACCAGCGCTGCCGCGATCACCGTCCCGGCCATGACCTGATATGGCGAAGCCGGCGTTTGCAAGTTGCCAGAATTGCGCGTTTCCGCAGGACCGGCTTTCAGGAACACCTCTTTCTGGTCTTGCCGGTTCTGCACGGCGGTCGGATCGGCAGGCCGGGCCGCCGTCGAGGCCGGGCCAGCCGCCAGCGGGTCGAAGCCCGCCAAGGCGGATGCGGAGCCGGCCACGGCGACTTGCGCGGTGGCTGGCGCTTCGGCCTTGCCGGGCGTGCCAGAACGGAAGAACACCGACGAGGCCGCCGCCGCATCGGCCTCCTTGCGCCGCGCATCCTCCGGATCATGCCCCGGCGGTGCATAGGTGGGCGTCACCGGCTGCTGCGACTTCACGATGGCCGGGCCGAGATCGCCCGGCAGCGGCGGCCCCAGCTCCGGCACCTTCCGCAGCTTGGAGTAGTCCGAAGGCAGGCCATCCAGCCCTTCGGACTTCGACACGCGATCCACGTTGTAAAGCTCGGTCTGCTCGCCCACGCCGCGCCGGTGCGGCTGCAATGACCAGATCGTGGCCCCGAGCACGGCAACCGACAGGCTGCCTATCAGGATGGCCAGCATGCGCCGGTTCAGCCTCGTCACCGCACGCGGCTGAGCGCGAAGTGCCACCGCCTCGGGCGCGCCCTTGCCCGCCTGCGGCGTGGCATGGGCGGGAGTGTCGTCCTGGCTCATGGTCAATTCCTCCGCGTGCCGTCCGTGCGCTCAATGCGCACCACGTCGCCTTTGTCCCCGCCCAGCCTCAGCTCGGCGGTGCCAAACAGCCGATCCACGATGTAGTACGGCGAGCGGAAGCGGTAGTTCACCAACTGCCCATCGCCCTGCGCGCCGATCACGAACAGCGGCGGCAACTCGCCTTGGGCAATGCCTGCCGGGAACTGGATATAGACCTTCTCGCCGTCATCGAAGGCGCGCAACGGCTTCCACGGCGGGTTGCTGCCGCCGATCGCGTAGCGGAAGCGGATCTTCTCCAGCGACAGGCCCGCATCGACAGGCGTCGCCGTCTGCGCGGCCTGCGCCTGGCGCTGCAAGGCGAGCATCTTGTCTTTCGGGTACTCCCACGACACCGAAGCCATCCATGTCTTCTCGGTAGAAGTCAGCTCCAGCAGATATGTCCTGCGGCTGGTGGTGATGACTAAGTTTGTCTTGAGGCCCGAGCGGATCGGCTTGACCATCACGTTGACACGCAGCGCATCCCCGTTGCCGCTCGATGTGTCCCCGACGATCCAGCGCACGGTATCGCCAGCAGCCACTGTCACCAGTTCCTCGCCCGCCTGGAGCGCAATCACTGTCACGCGCCCCACGGCCGCATAGACCTGATACAGCGCGCCATCGGTGAACGGCCAAACCTGAATCGCATTCACGTAGCCTTCGCGCGTGGGTGCGATGCGCGCCTCGGCGTTGGCGCGCGACACGCGCATGGTTTCATCGACGGGTTCTGCTGCGGGTTTGGCTTCCGGTACGGGCTTCATCTGCGCCGGCATTGGCAACACCTCGGGCACGGCCACGACTTCCACCGGCTTCGGTGCCTCGGGCAGCGGCTGAGCCTGCACCGGCTCATCGAGCGAAATCACCGGCGGCGGCTTGCCCTGCGTGGCGCAGCCCGCCAGAGCGGCGAGCGTCAGCACGGAAACGTAAACGCGGAAAAACGAATTCATGGCTTGGCTCCTTCGGAAGAATCGAGTTCGCGGCTCCACGACAGGCCGTTGACGTAGATGCCTAGCGGGTTCTTGCGCACGCGCTGCTCGGTGCGCGGGGTCTGCTGCACGATGGAAATCACGGCGTTCCAGCGCTCGGTACGATCCAGCGCGCCGGTGACGAAACGCTGCTCGGTCCAGCGCACGTTGAAAGACGTCTCGCTGGCACGGGTCACGCTGGTGATCTGCACCGTCACCGACTCCTTGCCGATGCGCGCAAACGGATCGTTCACGCGGGCGTACTCGTTGAGCACCACGGCGCCCTTGTCGGTGGTGTAGTCATAGGCATCGAGCCAGTTCTGGCGCACCACAATCGGGTCGATGGACAGCGAGCGCACCAGGCCGATGAAGCGGCCCAGGTGGTACGCGATCTGCGCCTCGCTGGGCTTGTACGGTGTGGCGGCTTCGCCGACGGCGCGCACCTGGCCCGCGTTGTCCACCTCGATGACGTAAGGCGTCACGATGGACTGCGCCGAGCGCCAGACCAAGCCGCCGGCCATCAGCAGCGCGAGTGCGAGGCAGCAAAAGGCCATCAAACGCCAGTTTTTCGCCTGCACACGCGACGAGCCAATGCGCTCGTCCCACACCTGGCCTGCGGCTTGGTATGGAGTGGCAGGCTGCGGCGTGTCGGCGTAGCGCACCTGCGGTCTTTTGAATCGCATGGGAGTTCTCCTTATGAATCGGAATCACGAAGGCTTGGGCCTTGGCTGGAGCTGCCACCGTCACCGCCGCGCAGCGTGTGAGCGGCGGTAGTCGCGGCATGCGTGAGTTGCTGGCGGCGATGCAGACGCTTGGCCCAGGCGGGTTGCTCGGTGGATGGGGGCGATGCGGCGGCTTCGCTGGTGTTCTGCGCCCCAGCCCCCGGCGCCGATCCGGCGTCATCGGGTCGGAAGGCAGCGGCGACACGATCCTTCATCGAGCGTGCGCCATCGGCCACCTTCTGCCCGGCTACTTGTGCACCGGTCTTGGCGACGTTGCCTACGCCAGCGGCGGCACCCTTGAGGCCACCACCGGCCGAAGTGGAGCCCGCCTGATACGCCGACTTGGCACTGCCGGCGGTCGATGCCATCGAGCGGGCACCGTTCCCCGCCATCTTGGCGGCGGCCGGCGCCATGCGCGCTCCGGCCCCCACGGCGCTGCCGACGCCCGTGGCCGCGGCGCCGACCGCCACGGCGGTTCCGGCCGCGCCGATGGCCGCACCGGCCATCGCGCCCGCGCCGAGCTGCGGCCCACCGGACACCAGCCCGGTCGCAATGCCCGGCCCGAAGATGCCCAGGGCCAGCATGGACAGCGAGGCCAGCATGATGACCAGCGCCTGGTCGATGGAGGGCTCGGAACCTGGCGGTATCCTGAATTCGGCGAACAAACCCGAGCCGATGCCCACGATGACGGCGAGCACCAGCACCTTGATGCCCGAGGACACCACGTTGCCCAAGACCTTCTCGGCCAGGAACGCCGTCTTGTTCCAGAGGGCGAACGGCACCAGCACGAAGCCCGCGAGCGTGGTCAGCTTGAACTCGATCAGCGTCACGAACAGCTGCACCGCCAGCACGAAGAAGCTGACGATGACCACGAGCCACGCGAGGAACAGCACGACGATGGGCGCGATGTGGATGAACACCTCGGGGAAGCCCGCCATCTCCCTGATCTGGTCGAGGATGGGCGCTGCCGCGTCGATGCCGACCTTGGCCAACCGTCCCGGTTGCAGGAAGTTGCCCATGCTCAAGGTCGAGCCGCTGGCCGTCAGGCCCAGTCCGGCGAAGGACCGGAACACGATGCCGGCCAGCCCGTTGAAGTTGCCGATGATGTAGGCGAAGGCACCCACGTAGAGCACCTTGCGCAACAGCTTGGCGATCACGTCCTCGCCCTGCCCCGTCGCGTGGCCCATCGCCCAGAACAGCCCGGCGAGCGTCATGTCGATGACGATCAACGTGGCAGTCAGGAACGCCACCTCGCCTTGCAGCAGCCCAAATCCGGAGTCGATGTAGCGCGAGAACGTGTCGAGGAAGCGGTCGATGACCGTCACATCGTTCATGGCGGCACGTCAGTTGCCGTAGAAGTTCACGGTGTGCGGCGTGTACGGCGTGCCACTGCCCAGGAAGCGTCGCGTCACCTCGCGTCCGCGCTCGGCCGCCGCCGCCTGCCGCGCCAGTTCCAGCGAAGCCGCGCGGTCCTGGGTGATCTGGAGCCGCTGCGCCTGGATCGACTGCTTGGCCTGCAAGGCCAGAAGCTGGTTGGTGGCCTGCATCGCCTGTAGCGCACCGACAGCCGACTGGCTCTTGCTCACGAGGTCGGCCAGCACGCTTTCGTCCTCGCCCAGGTTCTGCGATAACTGCGCCTGCATCTGCATGGTGGTCTGCAAGCCGTTGAGCGTGTTCTTCCAACGCTCCTGCGCATCCCGGTACATCTGGTCGCCGCTGACGGTGGCGGCGTACTGTTCCGGGTACAGACGCGCGAACTCCCGATCCATGTTCGCCAGGTCATAAGCCAAGCCCTTGGCCTGGGCGATCAGCCGCTGGGTGGTCGCCAGATTGCTGCGCAGCCGGCTCACCACGCTGGACGGCAGGCTGACCAAGTTGCGCGCCTGGTTCATCAGCATCTGCGACTCGTTCTGCAACTGCTGCACCTGATTGCTGATCTGCTCCAGCGTGTTGGCCGCCGTCATCATGTTCTGCATGAAGTTGAATTCATCGAACACGGTGTCGCCGATGCCGAAGATGGCGTGGGCCGGCTGCACGGCGCCGAAGGCGAGCGTGCAGGCGACGGCCACCGCGGCGAGCTTGGGGGTGTATGACTTCATGGCAGGTTCTCCTGTGGTTGGTCAGTGATATGAGGGGGAACATGGGAGGCAAGCGGCGCAAGACCGGGGAACGAGGGCAGCAGGTCGGCCGCCCAATCGAGGCCGCGATGGCGCAGCCAGGCGCCCGCGAAGCCGGGCGTGCTCGCATGCGGCAACACGCGATCGATGTCGCGCTGATCCTGCGGCGTGGAGGCGCCCGCGAAGGCCAGCGTCGCCGGCCCCAGGTCGAGGTCGAACAGGCGATTGCCGAGGCGGGATTGGTAGTAGTAGTCGCGCTTCGGAACTGCCGTGGCGACGATCTCGATCTGCCGGCTGTTGAGGCCGAAGCCTTCGTAGATCGTGCGAATCTGCGGCTCGGTCGCCTGCGGGTTGGGCAGGAAGATGCGGCTGGCGCAGCTTTCGATGATCGCGGGTGCGATGCTCGAATCCTTGATGTCCGCGAGCGACTGCGTGGCGAAGATGACGCTGACGTTTTTCTTGCGCAGGGTCTTGAGCCACTGGCGGATGCGCGCCGCAAACACCGGGTCATCAAGGAACAGCCACGCTTCATCGAGGATCAGCAGCGTGGGCGCACCGTCAAAGCGTTCATCGAAACGCGCAAAGAGGTAATGCAGTACGGCCATGACGGCGGCCTTGCTGTGCATCAGTTCCTCCATCTCGAAGCACTGCACGTCGGCCATGCCCAGCCGGTCATGGTCGGCGTCCAGCAGCTTGCCGTGGGCACCGCCCAGCACATAGGGCGCGAGCGCCTGGCGCAGCACGTTCGATTGCAGCAGCACCGACAGGCCGGTCATCGTGCGCTGCTTCAGCGGCGCGCCGGCGAGGCTTCCCAGCGCCGACCAGATGGTCGCCTTCTCGTCGGGGCCGACAGCGACACCCTCATGCACCAGCCGGCCTTCGACCCATTCAGCGGCCCAGGTCCGGTAGCCCTCGCGGTCGATGCGCGCGAGCGGCTGGAAAGCGATCTCTCCATCCGTGCCCAGGTCGTAGTGCTCGCCGCCCAGGCCGAGGATGGTGGCGCGCATCGAGCGGCCCATGTCGAAGGCGAAGATGCGTGAGCCGCGATAGCGGCGGAACTGCATCGCCAGCGTAGCGAGCAAGACCGATTTGCCCATGCCGGTCGGCCCCGCGACCAGCGCATGGCCCACGTCGCCGATGTGCGTCACGAGCCGGAACGGCGTAGCCCCATCGGTTCGCGTGACGATCAGCGGCGGGCCGCCCAGGTGGTCGTTCTTCTCCGGCCCGGCCCAGACGGCTGACACCGGCATCATGTGCGCCAGGTTCAGCGTCGAGACGATGGGCTGGCGCACGTTCGCATAGGCATGCCCTGGAATCGAGGAAAGCCACGCATCGACCGCGTTCAAGGTTTCGGGGATGGTGACGAAACCCCGGCCCTGGATCGCACGCTCCACCATGCGGAGCTTCTCGTCGGCCACGGCAGGATCGGCATCGAGCACCGTCACCGTGGCGGTGAGATAGCCGAAGGCGACTTGATCGCTGCCAAGCTCCTGCAAGGCGGCGTCCGCATCGGCGGCCTTGTTGCTGGCGTCGGTATCCACCAGCGGCGACTCTTGCTGGAAGATCGTTTCGCGCAACAGCGCGATGACGTTCTTGCGCTTGGCGAACCACTGGCGGCGCAGGCGGACGAGTTCCTTTTCCGCCTCGGCTTTGTCCAGGCAGAGAAAACGCGTACTCCAGCGGTACGCAAACCCCAGGCGGTTGAGGTCGTCCAGAATCCCCGGCCAGGTCGAGGTCGGGAAGCCCCGCACCGACATCACGCGCAGGTGCTGGTCGCCCAGCATGGGCGCCAGGCCGCCGACCAGCGGCGAATCGGTCAGCAGCGCGTCGATGTGGAACGGCACCTCGGGCACCGCCAGCTGATAGCGCCGCGTCGAGACGGTGGCGTGCAGGCAGGTCAGCGTCCGGCTGTCGTCGAGCCAGGCGATCTCCGGCATCACGCCATCGAGCAGGTCGAAGACGCGATCCGTTTCAGCCATGAATGCGGTCAGGCGGTCGCGCCAATCCACGCCCTCGGTTGGCCGGTTCTCGTACAGCATCTCCGCCGCGCGGGCGCGGGATTCCTCGGGCGGCAGGTACACCAATGTCAGGTGATAGCCACTCTCGAAGTGGTTGCCCGATCCCTCAAACGACGCGCGGCGTTCCTCGTCCACCAGCCACGACAGAGGCTCAGGAAACTCCGAGTGCGGATAGTCGGCGGCGGCGCGGCGCTCTGCCTCGATGAACAGTGCCCAGCCCGAACCCAGGCGGCGCAGCGCGTTGTTCAAGCGCGCCGACGTGGCGATCAATTCGCCCTGCGTCGCGCTGTCGAGGTCCGGCCCGCGAAAGCCGGCCGTGCGTTGGAAACTGCCGTCCTTGTTCAAGACGACGCCCGGCGCGACCAGTCCGGCCCAGGGCAGCCAGTCGGCGAGCAGTGCGGGCCGCTGGCGGTATTCGGCGAGGTTCAGCATGGCACTTCCCTCACACGTCCAGCAGCGGGCGCTGCTTGATGTGCCGCGCAAAGACCTGCATGAACTGTGGATCTAAACGCGCGCCCCAGACCGCCAGCGAGTGGCCGACGATCCAGAGCACCACACCCGGAATCCACAGTTGCAGGCCCAAGCCCACGGCGGCGGCCAGCGTGCCGTTGGCAATGGCCACGGTTCGCGGCGCGCCGCCCAGCAGGATCGGCTCTGTCAGCGAGCGATGCAGCGGCACCTCGAACCCAGCCGCGAAGGTGTCCGGGGCACTCATACGACGGCTCCGCCGGAGAAGCTGAAGAACGACAGGAAGAACGAGGACGCGGCGAACGCGATGGACAGACCGAACACGATCTGGATCAGCTTGCGAAAGCCCCCGCTGGTGTCACCGAAGGCGAGTGCCAAGCCCGTAGCGATGATGATGATCACTGCCACGATTCGCGCGACCGGCCCTTGGATCGACTCCAAGATCGACTGCAAGGGGCCTTCCCACGGCATCGAGGAACCGGCGGCCTGCGCGGTGCCGGCCAGGAACAGCAGCAGTGCGGTCAGCAGCAGCCCGTGCCCCGCAGGGCGGGCCAGGCTGTGCAGCCGAGCCAGCCTGGGCAAGCGCGAAAGCGGGTTTACGGAAACACGGAAAGCAGGAACGTGCATCTGCGTCATGGCAGTTCTCCAGGGTGGTTGAGGGACGGGGAAGAAAGGTCGGACTGCGATGGCAGTTCGGGAAACGGCGCGTCCAGCGCATCCGCCAAACCGTCGACCAATCGGTAGCCCACGCCATCGAAGCCGACGACGCGGGCGATGCTCTCGATGCGGCGCTTGCGCCCGCGCCCGGCAATGTGGATCACTACGTTGACCGCCTCGGCGATCAGCGCACGGGGCGGATTTACCGCCACTTCGAGAATCAATTGCTCCAGGCGCAACAGCGCGCCCAGCGCGGAGCCGGCATGGATGGTGGCGATGCCGCCGGGGTGGCCCGTGCCCCACACCTTGATGAGATCCAGCGCCTCGGCGCCGCGCACCTCGCCGACGACGACGCGATCCGGGCGCAGGCGCATGGACGAGCGCACCAGTTCGGTCATCGACACGACGCCTTGGCGCGTGCGCAGCGGCACGTGGTCGCGGGCCGCGCATTGCAGCTCCACCGTGTCTTCGAGCACCAGCACTCGGTCGCCCGTAGCGGCAATCTCGGCCAACAGCGCATTGGCGAGCGTGGTCTTGCCGCTGCTCGTGGCCCCGGCGATCAGAACGTTCTGCCGCTCGCGCACGGCCCGCACCAGAAGGCCCGCCTGGGCGGCGGTCATCATCCCGTCCACGACGTACCGCTCCAGCGGAATCACGCCGATGGCACGCTTGCGCAACGCGAAGGTCGGCCCCGGCGCGGCGGGCGGCAGGATGCCTTCGAAGCGTTCGCCCGTTTCGGGCAGTTCCGCCGACAACAGCGGCTGGCCGCGATGCACTTCCGCGCCGACGTGGGCGGCCACAAGGCGGATGATTCGCTCGCCATCCGCTTCGGACAGCTCCACGCCCATCGGCGCGCGGCCCGATGAGAGCCGGTCGATCCACAAGGTTCGATCCGGGTTCAGCATGATTTCCACCACGTCCGGGTCTTCGAGCGCGGTGGCGATCAGCGGCCCCATTGCCGTGCGCAGCATCTGGATGCGGCGATCCAGCGAGGCCGCAGCGGATGAACGTGGTTCGGGCGGGAATTGCGCAACAGCGCTCATGACACACGCTCCTGTGCTTGAGCCTGCGCCGCCGCGCCTTCCATTCGCATCGGATCGGGGTGCAGTTCCTCCACCACGTCGCGCACCAGACTTCGCCCGCGCAACAGGTGGCGGCCGAGTTGTTCGACGAACTGCTCGAAGCGCGCCTTGCCCTGGGCGCGTGCCGCGTCCTGATGGGCCTCGGGCACGGGAGTGCTGACGGTCAGGAAATAGCGAATGAACAGCGCCAGCGTTTCGATCTGGATGTTCTGGTCACGCTCCAGCCGTTCGGCCTGACGCGACAGGCGATCGAGGCGCTTGGCAATGGCCGCCTCGCGCTGATCGGCAGCATCGGGCGACAGCCACGATGCCAGCGCCGCCGCGACGATGGATGACTTGGACACGCCCTTCTTGGCGGCCAGTTCGTCGAGCCGCTTGGCGTGCTCGGGCTGGATAAAGAGATTCAGGCGGTAGTGGCTCATAGCTCGATTCCGTCGTTGGGGTCGAGGGAAGCCAGCCGAGCCGTGCGCTGGTGCACAGGATCAAGCTGGCGAGGAAGGGAAAGCGGCAGGTCGTCGTCGTCATCGAGCAGCCCGAGGTCGGCCGCGGGCGCGGCCAGCTCGAGGTCGTAGGCGACGGTTTCGGAGAGTTCGGGCTGACGGCGCGGGCCACCGTCGTCGGTGGAATCCAAGCCATCGGCGAATGCCGTGGCTGGCATGGTCGGCATCGGTGGAATCGCCAAGGCGCTCCAGTCATCGGCACGCGCCGGCGGTGCATCGGCATAGTGCCCGTCTGCCAACACAGGCGGCGGCAGCACGCGGCTCTTGAAATTGCTGTCCGCGTAGTAGCGCAGCTTCTTCGCCTTGATCGGTGCCACGCTGGAGACCATCACCACCGCCTCGTCGGGCGGTAGCTGCATCACTTCGCCGGGCGTGAGCAGCGGTCGGGCCGTTTCCTGGCGCGACACCATGAGATGCCCGAGCCACGGCGCGAGCCGATGGCCCGCGTAGTTGCGCTGCGCGCGCAGTTCAGTGGCTGTGCCCAGGGTCTCGGAAATGCGCTTGGCGGTGCGTTCGTCGTTGGTGGCGAACGTCACGCGGACATGGCAGTTGTCCAGAATCGAATGGTTCTGGCCGTAGGCTTTGTCGATCTGGTTGAGCGACTGCGCGATGAGGAAGCTGCGGATGCCATAGCCGGCCATGAAGGCCAGCGTCGTCTCGAAGAAATCGAGCCTGCCCAACGCAGGGAATTCGTCGAGCATCAGGAGCAGCTTGTGGCGGCGCTCGATGCCGTCGGAGCCATCGAGCGATTCGGTGAGCCGCCGCCCGATCTGGTTGAGGATCAGGCGAATGAGTGGCTTCGTGCGCGAAATGTCCGAAGGCGGAACCACCAGATACAGCGATACCGGATGCTCGGCGGCGATCAGGTCCGCGATGCGCCAGTCGCACCGCGATGTGACTTCGGCCACCGTGGGGTCGCGGTACAGGCCGAGGAACGACATGGCCGTGGACAGCACGCCGGAACGCTCGTTGTCCGACTTGTTGAGAACTTCACGCGCCGCCGAAGCAACGACGGGATGCGGACCATCGCGCACCTCGTTCACGAGGTGCGGCGTGGTCATCATCCGGTGCAAGGTCAGCTCGAACGGGCTGGCCGGATCGGACAGGAAGTTGGCGACGCCGCGCAGCGTCTTGTCCTCGCCCGCGTAGAGCACATGCAGGATGGCGCCGACCAGCAGCGCGTGCGAGGTCTTTTCCCAATGGTTCCTGCGCTCCAGCGCACCTTCGGGATCGACCAGGATGTCCGCGATGTTCTGCACGTCGCGCACTTCATGCGCGCCGCGCCGGACTTCCAGCAGCGGGTTGTAGGCCGCCGACTTCGCATCGGTGGGGTTGAACAGCAGGCAGTGCGAGAACTGCGAACGCCAGCCGGCGGTGATGGCCCAGTTCTCGCCCTTGATGTCGTGGATGACTGCGGACGCGGGCCAGGACAGCAGCGTCGGCACCACCAGGCCGACACCTTTGCCCGAGCGCGTCGGCGCGAAGGTCAGGATGTGTTCCGGGCCCTCATGCCGCAGATACTGACGATCGTGCTGGCCGAGGAACACGCCGACTGACCGCGTGAGGGCGGCCTTGCGAATGTCCTCCGCGTTTGCCCAGCGGGCCGAGCCGTAGGTTGTGACCAGGCGCGATTGCCGCGAGCGCCAGATCGACATGCCGATGGCCACCACCACGGCCACGAGGCCGCTGCCGCCCGCGATCGCGCCGCCGATGTCAAAGACACGCGGCGCGTAGGCGTCGAAGAAGAACCACCACTCGAACAGCCGCCAGGGGTGATAGACCGGCGTGCCGAAGAAGTCAAACCATGGCGAGCCCAGGCGTAGCTGATAACCCAGGGCGGCGGCTGTCCATTGTGTGGCACTCCACACACCGGCGACCACGATGCCGAACACCACGGCGATCTGACCGAACAGTACGTTCGTCCCTTGCATGACCCTGCCTCCAATCACGACACGGAGGTGCCGCAGCACTGAGGATCAAGGCGCGCGTGCAGGCCGGTCAAAGGCCGTCGTGGCGACGATTCAGGCCGAAAAAGCCAGACTTCTTTTCGTGGCGAAGACAATAAAAGCGCCGCAGGCGCGAGCGTGCTGCGGCGTAGTGAGGTGACAGCGAGAACTTCGTCGCAGCGAAGCGACGGCGAAGAGCCCTACTTGGATTTCTGCTCCGGCCGATCTCCGAAGAAGCGCCGGTTGGCGGCCTCCGCCGCGCGGCGGCAGAGTTCGTCGCCGACCTTGGCGCGGTCGTCCTTGCACAGCCGTTGAATTTCCTTGATGCGCTCGGGATTTGCCACGAGTGCGTCCACAGTTTCCGACGGTTGAGAGGGGCCGCATGCAGTCAGCGCGGCAGCCAGCATCAGCAGCATCACTTTGTTCATGGTTCGAGTCCTTTCATCGAGTGGGTCTATGAATCTCCGGCGCCGTTCGTGTCATCCGCTGAATCAATGAAGGCCACTCGTTCGATGAACCGGGCCAGCATCCCCGAAGGCTCCGCTTTGCTGCGCAGCAGATAGGTCATGAGCATGGGCGGTTTGCCCGCCAAGCGCCGAGCCACGACGCCCGGCTCGCGGCTGGAGGCAACGTGTGCCGCGCCCGCCAGACCCAAGGCCAGCCCAGCAGAAACCAGAGTCATCATCACATCGAAGGTTGCCACACGCTGCGCGATCAGCGGTTCCTGTCTGCACTTGCGAAGAAATCGATCGACCTGTCGCGCATGGCCTTCGCAGATGGCCGGATCGCCCAGCACCAACGGATAGCGCAGCACTTCCTCCAGAGGAACCTGCTTGAAGGCGAGCACGGGATGGCGAGCAGGCACCGCCACCATCAATTCATCCTCCCACGCGGGAGTGACCAGAATGCCGTCGCCCGCATCTTCGGCCATCGAAAACCCGGCGTCATACAGGTCGCTGTGAAGCCCCTTGATCTGCTGATCCAACGGCACCTCGAACAGTCGGATTTCCACCTCGGGATCTTCTTCGCGGCTACGTGCCAAGAGCGCCGGCAGACGCGATGGTGTGATGCCGTCGGACAAGGCAATGCGCAACTGACCGTGAAAGCCGTTGGCGGCAGACTTGACGCTATCGCGCGCCTGATCCAGCGCCGCAAAGACACGCTGAACGTGCTCACAGAACAAACGACCCGCGCGGGTCAGTTGCGTGCGGCGTGTGGTGCGGACGAACAGATGAGTGCCGAGTTCTTCCTCCAGTTCCTTGATGGTGCGGGATAACGGCGACTGGTCAACGTGTAACCGTTCGGCAGCTCGGGCGAAATGGAGTTCTTCGGCCACGGCAAGGAAACAGCGGAGATGACGAAGTTCCATAGATCACCACGTTGCTGTTACCAGCGATGTTTGGACTTTAGCTTTCTCACTTAGCATGATTGGCCACGATCTCGATGCCCATGCGCACGGCGGCGCTGCAGCCCATGAGTGTCAAGGCATTGGCGCAGTCGCTGCCAAGCCGAGCGTTCCAGAACATCAGCCGGCGCGAGGGAACCAACAGCACGCTGAACGGCCGCTTTTTCGGCCGTGCGGGTGCGCCACCCTGGCGGCAGTACGGGCAAGACACGTCTGCGTCCGAGCAGTGACTCTTGATCCAGTGGCCGGCGAGCGACGCTGAACCGAGCAAGTACTTCCTGTCCTCCCTGCCAGAGGACACACGATCAACGAGTTGGTCGACATCGTCCATCAGCGCTGGCGCATCGAGCGTGACTACCAGAACCCGAAGCAGGACTTTGGCCTTGGCCATTACGCGAGCCGAGGGTGACGGGGTTCGATGCATCGCCGCCATCAGCTCGGTGCGCCTGGAGAGCGGAAACCTGAATCAGTCACGCGCAACGGCGCGCCCATCGTCATCGAATCCTCCAAGAGCATCTCGCGCGAACTCGGCTGCAGGACGTAATCAGGCGAGTCGATCGCACTACCAGCGACAGCCTTTTTTTTCCGGGATCACCACCTAAGCTGCGCATATCGACGAGCGTGCACCCACGCTCCATTCTTCCCAGCGTTTGATCCGCCAAACTGGCTGTTCCTTCAGGCGGCTGACGTGCGCGTCGTTAGACCGGCTGCTGCGCGTCGTTAGACCGGCTGCGTACCGCGGAGGCAGCCGCCCCCTTGCGCGCCGCCAACACCATGAAGATTCCGGCCAAGGCGTACATTGCGACAATGAACATGAGGCTGTATTTGTTGTCCCCTGTCGAGGTCAGGATCCAAGTGCTGATGGACGGCGAGATCGCTGGACCGAGGTTGCCCAGCGAGCTGATAAGCGCAATGCCACCAGCCGCCGTTTCCTTCGGCAGGTACTCGCTGATAAAGGCGAAAAACAATGGTGTCGAAGCGGACGTGCCGATGATGGCGAGCGAGTACAGGCTCAGCGACACGACCAAGCCCGGCGCTAGCATCGCGATCGTTCCCAGGCCGACGGTGATGCAACACATGGCGAATACGAAGTGCCAGCGTCGGTCATTCATGCGGTCGGAACTACGGCCGATCAGAACCATGCCGATCATGCCGATGACGCTGGGAATGGCCTTCAGCAGACCGACGTGGAACACGTCCGTCACGCCCCAACTGCGGATCAGGGTCGGCGCCCAGAATAGCAAGGCGTAGACGGCGGCGCTCATCAGGAAGTAGATCAACGCTAGCGCGAAGATCTTTGGATCGCTCAGCAAATCCTTCATCGCGCTGTGCGTGCGTCCGGTGGTGATTTTTTCACTCTCTACGCGACGGATGAGGATCTTCTTCTGCTCGTCCGTGAGCCACCTGGCCTGCGCCGGGGTATCGCTCAGCATGAAATAGACCATGAACGCGACGACCAAGCAGGGCGCACCATTGGCTATGAACATCCATTGCCAACCATGCATGCCCATGAAGCCTTCGCCGAACTTCATCAACGCGCCGTTCAGTGGGCCGACGATGACGCCGGCTAGCGCGGTGGCGGTCATAAAGATCGCGATGGCCCGCCCTCGCCGTGTCGACGGGTACCAGTAGGTGAAGTAAAGGATCACGCCTGGGAAAAAACCTGCCTCGAAGGCACCGAGCAGGAAACGCAGGACGTAGAACTGCCAGGGCGCAGTGACCCAGGCCATCAGAGTGGCGCAGGCGCCCCAGCACAGCATGATGCGCAGAATCGTCTTTCGGGCGCCGACCTTCTCAAGGAAGAGATTGCTAGGCACCTCGAACAGGAAGTAGCCGACGAAGAACAGGCCCGCGCCGAGCGCGAAGACGTGGTCGCTCAAATGCAGGTCGCTCTTCATCTGCAGCTGCGCGAAGCCGATGTTGACGCGATCAATGAAGGCGAAAACGTAGGCGACCAGCAGCAACGGCAGGATGTGCCAGTTGACCTTGGAAAAAATCGCCGCCTCGACCGAGGTCTCGGTGATCGGGCCGCCGTTCGGCGCGTGTGTGACTGCCATGGGTTGTCTCCTGTAGCCTCATGCCTCATCCTCGAGGGCAGAGACGGGTGCGGCGCGGCATCGACGCAGCAATCTGGCGTCCAATGAACTACGTCAAATGGGAGTCGATAGCGTCGAACTTCGCGTAGACACGAGCGATCGACTTTCCAGCGATCACAAAAAGGTACGGTCCGCCACGGTGATTCGATGCAGAAGTCGGTCGTGCCCGTCGTAGCCACCCGTGGCCGCATGGTTGACGCAACGGTTGTCCCACAACAAAAGCGTTCCTTGCGTCCAGCGATGGCGATACACGACCTCCGAGCGAGCTTGGTGCTCGAACAACGCGCGCAGGATGGGCTGCGCTTCTTCCCCGCTCATGCCTTCGATGCCGATGGTGTAACCCGGGCTGGCGAACAAGGCCACGCGCCCTGTCTCGGGATGCACTCGTGCAAGGGGGTGCGATTGCGATCGCCAATGCCTCATCCGAATAGCGGATTTTCATCGAGCGTCCCGTGTCCTTTTCACCATAGGCGCCGTCGCGTGCATAGGCGCGGCCTGCCGAATGGATGCCGCGCCTTTCGGCCACCAGAGATTTCAAATTGGCGGGAAGCGTCTCCCAGGCGGCATATTGGTTGGAAAACAACGTGTCACCGCCTATGGGCGGGACGACGTTGCCGTACAGCAAGGTCGCTGCTGGCGGCTCCGCCATGAAACTCCAGTCCGAATGCCAAGTCTCGGCAAACAAGGGCGTCTTTTCATTCGCATCCCGGCGCACTTGTGCGACATGGGGATGGCCGGGAATCGATTCAAAGAAAGGGTCGGAGCCGTACGGGCCAATGGTCAGGGCGAAGCGCTCGATGTCCTCGATGGCCATGTCTTGATCGATGAATGCGAGGACTTGATGTTCAAGCCAGTGTTTGCGTATTTCGACGACCTGCGCGTCCGTCAGCGTGCGCGTCAGATCCACGCCTTCCACTACCGCGCCGCACGGCGCGTCCTGTCGCAGAACATTCATTTCCATCTATGTCTCCTTCATCAAGTGATTGCCCCATGAAAGCGAGAGACAGGTGCTCTCCGCAACTTTCTGATCGAGGGTCAGTAGCCCGCTTGGCTTTGCAGTCTATGGATGCCATCATCTTCATGCCAATGGATATTCTTGATAAGCATCATTCATGAATCAGAATTTGCAGAAGATCGACCTCAACCTCTTGTTGGTGTTCGACACCCTCATGCAGGAGCGCAACCTGTCACGCGCCGCAGAGCGAATGCACAAGAGTCAGCCGGCCATGAGCAACGCGCTCAGCCGCCTGCGCGAGCAACTGGGGCAGCCGCTGTTTCGTCGCACGGCCAAAGGGCTCGAACCAACTGTCGAGGCCATGGCACTGCACAGGTCGGTGCGGCAAGCCTTGTATCTGTTGCAGTCTGGAATTGGTGGCCAGGAAAGCTTCCGCCCCGACACCGAGCGAATTTTTCGGTTGTCTATGAATGACGATGCCCAATTACGATTGCTGCCAGCCTTGATGGCGCGGCTGAAGCAACTGGCGCCGCGGGTGATACTGCAGGTGTTGCCCGACGAAGGCACCTCGCTACCACAACGGCTGGCCAGTGGGGATCTGGATCTGGCAATGGATTATCTGTACTTCGATGATCCTGATCTTCTTTACCAGCCGATCACCGAAGAATCACTCGCGGTGATCGGTCGCGCGGGGCATCCTGCGTTCAAGGACGGCCTTGACAAGAAGGCCTACCTGAAAGCACAGCACGTCTCGATTCTGCCCCGAGCCGGCCGCGGCAGTCCTCTTGAAATCGTTTTGGGATCGGCCAAGGTGCGACGTCATGTGCAACTCCAGGTGCCGCATTACCTGACGATTCCTGCCATAGTCGCCGGCACCGAATTGCTGGGCACCATACCGCTGAACCTGGCCAGATATTTCGCTCGCAGCCAGGGTTTCCAGATCGCGGAGTTTCCATTCGAGATGTCTCCGATACAGATCAGTCTCATATGGCATCGCAAGCAAGAGCACGTCTCCGACTTGCAATGGCTGAAGGAGCAGATTCTTCATACTGCGCTCCGCGGAAAAAGCGCTGGTGAAATCGAAGCGCGGCACCTGCACGGCTGATCGGCAGAGGACATCCGCCGTCTCCATCTCGCGTCCACCGATCTCGGCGAGGTCGCGATAGGTTGGGCCGTCGGCCGGCTCAGCGCACCAGACCCAGCCGCCGCGCCGCGCTGACCGCCTGCGAGCGGCTTCCCACCGACAGCTTGCTGTTGATGTTGCGCAGGTGGGTCCGCACGGTGCTGTCCGATATGAACAGCTTCTCGGAGATCGCGCTGTTGGAGTAGCCGTCGGCCAGGAGCCGCAGGATCAGAAGTTCCTTCTGCGTCAGCGGATCGAGCAGCGCCGGCATCGGCATTACCGCCGCAGCCCCATCTGTGGTCACCACGTCATGCTCCGGAGCTGTCTCAGCCGAATTCAACCCGAAGGCCTTCACGAGGGTTCCGACATAGCGCACCAGCGCATCGTTTGGATCCTCGGTCTTCAACGAGGTCGCCAGTTGTCCGATCAGCATCGCCATGCTCGGCCCTTCGTCGAGCACCAGCCGCATGAAGCCCTGGCTGGCACAGCGGCGCAGCGTCTGGGCCAGCAGGCTCAGGGCCGACTCCACACCTTCGCAGCGTATCAGCGCGATGGCATGCAGCAGTCGGCAAGCCACGGCGCGCCGATGGCGCTGCGCACCCACCGCGTCAGCCGCCTCCCGTGCAAGCCGCAGTGCGGCGTGGCGCGCGTCGCCGGTCACCGCGTCCCAGCGCAAGCGTCCCAGCGTGAGGTCGTCGACGTCGTTGCCCAGCAGGCGGAACTGCGATGCGTTGGGCCACACGGCGCCGTTGTCAGCACGCTCCAGTTCGACCCGCGCTGAATCCGCGCGCCCCTGCAGCAGTTGCACGCGAGCGCGCTCCAGGTGCGCGCTCGCCACCACGCGCGGCAGCAGGCGCTGGTGGCCGATCCCCTCGAGTTCGATCAGCAGACGGAAGCATTCGTCCACGTCGCCACCGTCGAAGGCAAGGCGCGCCAGCATGCGATAGCCCAGAATGGTGTGGTCCGGCAGACCCACGTCGCTCGTTGTCGGCAGGTATTGACCGCTGTCAGCCCCGCCGCCAGCATGGCCCCCTGCAAGCGCGAGCCAACATGGGCAAAGTAGAGCGGCTGCGGGGCGATGAAGCACAGTTCGACGAGGCAGTAGCCCCCGAACGCGACCCAAGGCGAGCCGAAGACCGCAATGAGCAGCCCGACGAACATGCCGGCGGTTGAGATCAGCATCCATCGCTTGGGCTTGAGGTCTCGTTCCGCGAGCCGCGGGATCACGATGGCCCCGATCGCGGCGCAGATCCACGGGATCGCAATCAGCAGACCGACCTGCAGGGAACTCAGCCCCGGCCCACCAGCGGCGACGATGGACGGCAGGAAGTGCACCACGGTGTAGACGCCCAGCTGGTTGGTCAGCCAGAACGGAAGCTCGGGCGATCACTGGCCCAGTGGATGCAGGAGCAGCCGAGAAGCCTCGTGGCGGCTGCGAGGAAACTGGCTTAGCGCGGGGGCGGGCAATCGCGCACGAGCATCAGACCGTCAGGTGACGGCGAAACGACAAGCGGCTCTGCTCCGCAGGCCCGAAAGCATTCATCCAACATCGCGCGTGTGGCAAACGTCTCGGGCAGCAAAACCACCGGCTGGCGGTGCAGTTCCACCAGTCGCAGTCGCTTTCGCCCAGCCAGCGGATGCGCCGGAGAGACTGCCAGCACCATCTGCTCGTTGTACAGGGGCTCGAACCGCAACCCTTCCGAAGTGCGTGCGCGGTAGGAAATACCCATGTCGACCTTCCCTTCGATAAGGTAAGCACCGATCTCATCGACCGTGAGTTCATTGACGGTCACGTTGACAGTGGGATGCCGCACCAGCAAGGAAGCCACGCATTCGGGGATGAATCCGATGTTGAACGTGTGAGTCGCGCCGATGCGCAGGCTTCCCGTGAGTCCACTGGCGGACGCCTTCAATGCGCCTATCCCCTGGTCGACCTCCTTCAAGGCCTTGGCGGCATAGCCCAGGAACAACTCCCCTTCCTCAGTGATCAGCACGCGCTTGCCCACGCGCTCGAACAGACGATGGCCGATCTCGTCTTCGAGTTGGCGGATCTGGTGCGACAAAGTGGATTGCGTCACATGCACCCGCTCGGCTGCCCTGGTGAAGTGAAGGCACTCGGCCAGGGCCACGAAATAGCGCAGGTGCCTCAGTTCCATTGAGTCGTCTCCGGCAATTCATTGATCGATGCCATCCATGCTAAAGGACGATATTCATCATTTCCATATTTCGGCAGCAGTCGCTCCAATCGGCTTGTATCTGCACACCGGTGTGTGCAGCCACCACAACGCAAGGAGACACGTATATGCAGGAACGCCGCCGCAAGTTTTATGGCTGGGGATACGAGGGGGACACCGTGCCCGAGAAAGAGATCGAGACTTTCGAGCGCGCCTGGAGCCGGCTGCTCGGCGTCGAGCACTTCGAGGCCACACCGTTTCCGCGCGAGGAGGACATCGCACTGCGCGCGCCGCGCATGCAGCCGCCGGCGAGCCTGGCTGCGATCTGCACGACGGGGCACTACGACCGCCTGTATCACACCTACGGGGCCGGCACGGTCGATGTAGCCCGTGCGCTGCGAGGCGAGTTCCGCAACCCGCCAGACGTGATCGCCTATCCGCGCACGGAGGAGGACATAGTCAACCTCTACGACTGGTGCGGATCGCACAACCTGGCCGTCGTTCCCTATGGCGGTGGCACCAGTGTGGTCGGCGGCGTCAATCCACCCGACAGCGACCGCTACCGCGGCGTGGTCAGTATCGACATGAAGCATTTCGATCAGGTACTGGAGGTGGACGAGACCTCGCAGTCGGCGCGCATCCAGGCCGGCGTGCTCGGCCCAAGCCTCGAACGCCAGCTCAAGCCCACTGGTCTAACCCTGCGCTTTTTCCTGCAGGCTTGGGAGTTCTCCTCACTGGGCGGTTGGATCGCGACCCGGGCCGCAGGTCATTTCGCTACGGCGTACACGCAGATCGACGACCATGTGCAGAGCCTCAAGGTGGTCACGCCGGCAGGCAACATCGCCTCGCGCCGCTTCCCGGTGTCGGGCTCGGGCCCCAACCCGGATCGGCTCTTCCTCGGCTCCGAGGGTGCGCTGGGCATCATCACCGAAGCGTGGGTCCGGCTGCACCGACGCCCCGTCTTTCGCAAGATGACGACCGTGCGCTTCAAGCGCTACGAGGACGCCGTGGAAGCCGCGCGCCAGTTGTCCCAGTCCGGCCTGAACCCTGCCAACGCCCGCCTGATCGAGCGTGAGGAAGCCGCCTACACCGAGTCCAGCGACGGTAGCTACGACATCCTGGTTCTCGGTTTCGAGTCGGCCGACCACCCGGTCGACGCCTGGATGGGCCGTGCGCTGGAGATCTGCGCCGCCTGCGCTGGCGAATGGGACGCGAAAGCATTGGACGGTGAGAAGGCCGGCTCCGATTCCGACACGGCCAACTGGCGCAACAAGTTTCTGCGCGGTCCCTTCATGCGCGAATACGCCATCGCGCGCGGGGTGATGCGCGAGACCATGGAGACGGCCATTCCCTGGAGCGGCTTCGCAGCGCTGCACGCCCATGTCAAGGCAGAAACCCATCGCGCAATCCGCGATGTCACTGGCCGGCCCGGCTCGGTCACTTGCCGCTTTACCCACCTTTACCCGGACGGCCCGGCGCCCTACTTCACCTGGTTCGCCTACGGCGACAAGGCACGGCTGCCGGAGCAGTACATGGCGATCAAGCGCGTCGCCGAGCAGGCCATGGTCGACGCGGGCGGCACGGTCACCCACCACCACGCACTCGGACGCGATCACCGTCCCTGGTACGACAAGGAGCGGCCCGAGCTGTTCTGCACCGCGCTGCGAGCCGCAAAGCAGGCCTTTGACCCGAAGCAGATCCTGAATCCGGGTGTACTTTTCGACCCGAGTTGACCATGACGGAATCCAAGACTCACACCACCGCAGCCCCTCTGTCCGGAATCCGGGTTCTCGATCTCAGCCGCATCCTCGCGGGACCGTGGAGCACCCAGTTGCTGGCGGATCTGGGGGCGGACGTGATCAAGATCGAACGCCCCGTCAGCGGCGACGACACCCGGAGTTGGGGTCCGCCATTCCTGGCACGGGAGGATGGGACACCGACGGTCGAATCGGCCTATTTCCTGGCGGCCAATCGCGGCAAGCGGTCGATCACCGTCGACATCGGCACGAGCGAGGGGCAGGACATCGTGCGTGCGCTGGCTCGGAACGCGGATGTCTTCGTGGAGAACTACAAGATCGGCGACATGAAACGATATGGACTGGACCATACGGCGCTGAGCGAGCTCAATCCGCGGCTGGTCTATTGCTCGATCACCGGATTCGGCCAGACAGGCCCATACAGCCACCGCGCGGGCTACGACTTCGTGATCCAGGCAATGGGCGGCCTGATGAGCATCACCGGGCAGAGCGACGACCAACCCGGCGGCGGAGCACAGAAGTGTGGAGTCCCGATCGCAGACTTGATGACCGGCATGTACGCTTCCACTGCCATCCTGAGCGCCCTGCTCGAGCGCGTCGGCAGCGGCCAAGGCCAGTGCATTGACATGAGCCTGCTGGATACTCAGGTGGCGTGGCTTGCCAACCAGGCGGCCAATTATTTGGTGTCGGGCCACACTCCCAAGCGCTGGGGCAACGCACACCCCAACCTCGCGCCCTACCAGGCATTTGCCGCGCGGGACGGGGAACTGATCGTCGCGGTTGGCAACGACCGTCAGTTCGCCGCGCTGTGCCGGACGCTGGGCAACGCGGCGCTTGCCGCCGAGTCGCGCTTCGCCACCAACACACAGCGGCTGGAGCACCGAGCCCAGCTCATCTCTCTGCTGGCTGCACTATTCGCCGGCCAGAGCCGCGACCACTGGTTGGCCCGGCTCGAGGAGGCCGGCGTGCCATGTGGACCGATCCAGAGCATTCCCCAGGCCTTGGCAGACGCACACGTCCAAGCACGCGGCATGGTGTTCTCGCTGCCGCACGCCAGCGGCGCAGAGGCCCCGCAGATCGCCAATCCAATCAAGTTCTCACGCACCCGCATCGCCTACCGACGCCCGCCCCCCGTCCTAGGCGAACACACCGCTGAGGTGCTGGCCCAAGACTTGGGCTGGACTGTGGCCCAGATCTCGGCCCTGCAGCACCAGGGCATCGTCTGAAGCCCGCGAACAGCGCTAGTTCCCCGACGGCTACTCACTACAAAGGAGACTTTCCATGACGCACTCTATTCGCCGGGCCTTGACCACACTTCTATGCATCGGCGCGCTGGTCGGCGCAGGCGCTGCAATCGCCAAGGACTGGCCGGCGCAAGCAGTCCGCATCGTTCTGCCATATCCGCCAGGCGGCGCCTCGGACGTCACAGCCCGCCTGCTGGGCCACCAGTTGGGGCTGGCCCTGAACGCTTCCGTCATCGTCGAGAACCGCCCCGGCGCCAACGGCATCATCGCCAACGAACTCGTGGCCAAGTCTGCGGCCGACGGCTACACCGTCCTGATGGCAAACCTCGGCCCAAACGCCATCAACCCAGCCGTCTACGCCCGGCTTCCCTACGATACCGCCAAAGACTTCGCTCCGGTGATCCTCACGACGAAGGTCCCGCTGTTGATCGTAGCGGCCGTGGCTCGCCTCTGACGAGCTTGGCGCAATTCATCGCTCTTGCTCGGGAAAAGCCGGGCCAAGTCAGCTTCGGCTCCGCTGGCAATGGCTCCGGTAGCCACTTGGCCGGCGAGCTCTTGGCCATGACGACGGGCACCAAGATGCTGCACGTCCCCTACAAGGGCGACGCGCCCGCGCTGACAGACCTGATGAGCAACCAGGTTACGGTCGCCCTTCCCACGGCACTTGCAGGCGTTCCCCACGTCAAGAGCGGCAAACTGCGCGCGCTCGCCGTCACGAGCCAGTCGCGCATCCCTTCGTTGCCTGACGTACCAACAGTAGACGAAGCGCTCGGCACCAGCGGCTTTGAGGCGGTTTCCTGGGGAGGCCTCATGGTGCCAGCGGGCACGTCCGCACCCATCGTCGCTCGGATCAATACCGAGACCAACAGGGCGCTGCAGATGCCCGACATCCGCACCAAGCTGTCGGCACAAGGGGCTGAAGTCATGGGAGGCACTCCCGAGGCCTTCGGTACTTTCTTACGCTCGGAGCTGTCCAAATGGAAGCGTGTGGCGGAAGCCGCCAAGGTCCGACTCGAGTGAGCCCATGCGCTGGACGGAAGTCACGCATCGTGCCAGCCGCGGCACGTGAAGCCAGGCACGCCGCTTCTGACCCGAGTCGCTAAAGCGCACCCAGGACGCCATTCGAAGCACCCGTAAAAGGGCAGTGGTGTTAGAGCGTGTCGACCAGCTCCGGCACGGCCGTGAACAGGTCGGCCACGAGGCCGTAGTCGGCCACCGAGAAGATCGGGGCTTCTTCGTCCTTGTTGATCGCGACGATGACCTTCGAATCCTTCATGCCGGCCAAGTGCTGGATGGCACCCGAGATGCCGGCTGCGATGTACAGCTGCGGCGCGACGATCTTGCCGGTCTGGCCCACTTGCCAGTCGTTCGGGGCGTAGCCCGCGTCGACGGCGGCGCGGCTGGCGCCGAGGCCGGCGTTCAGCTTGTCGGCCAGCGGGGCCATCACTTCGGTGAACTTCTCTGCGCTGCCCAGGGCACGGCCACCCGCGACGATGATCTTGGCTGCCGTCAGTTCAGGACGCTCGCTCTTCGTGACTTCACGGCCGACGAAGCTGCTCTTGCCGCTGTCTGCAACGCCTTCAGCGGTTTCGATCGCTGCGCTGCCACCCGTGGCGGCTGCGGCATCGAAGCCGGTCGTGCGCACGGTGATCACCTTGGTGGCGTCGGTGCTCTGCACGGTGGCGATCGCGTTGCCAGCGTAGATCGGACGCTCGAACGTGTCGGGGCTGACAACCAAAGTGATGTCGCTGATCTGCGCCACGTCCAGCTTGGCGGCCACGCGCGGTGCGACGTTCTTGCCGTTGGCGGTCGAGGGGAACAGGATGTGGCTGTAGTTGCCGGCGATGGCCAGCACTTGGGCTGCGACGTTCTCGGCGAGGTTCTCTGCCAGCGAAGCGCTGTCGGCAGCGATCACCTTGGACACGCCAGCGATCTGCGCGGCGGCCTTAGCGGCTTCTGCTGCATTGGCACCGGCCACGAGGATGTGGACGTCGCCACCGCAAGCCAGGGCTGCGGTCACGGTGTTGAGGGTGGCCGGCTTGATGCTGGCGTGGTCGTGTTCGGCAATAACAAGTGCGGTCATGTTCAGATCACCTTCGCTTCGTTCTTCAGTTTGTCCACCAGCGTTGCAACGTCAGGCACCTTGATGCCGGCACCGCGCTTCGGCGGCTCGCTGACCTTCAGGGTCTTGAGGCGCGGCTTCACGTCCACGCCCAGGTCTTCAGGCTTGAAGACATCGAGCTGCTTCTTCTTGGCCTTCATGATGTTGGGCAGCGTCACGTAGCGCGGCTCGTTCAGGCGCAGGTCGGTCGTGATGACCGCGGGCAGCGTGAGCGTCAGCGTTTCCATGCCGCCGTCGACTTCGCGCGCGACGGTGACCTTGTCGGCTGCCAGGTCGACCTTCGAGGCGAAGGTGGCTTGCGGCAGGTCGGCCAAAGCAGCCAGCATCTGGCCGGTCTGATTGGCGTCGTCATCGATGGCCTGCTTGCCGAGGATGATCAGCTGGGGCTGTTCCTTGTCGACCAGCGCCTTGAGCAGCTTGGCCACGGCCAGCGGCTGCAGCTCTTCGGTGGTCTCGACCAGGATGCCGCGGTCGGCGCCGATGGCCATCGCGGTGCGCAGGGTTTCCTGGCATTTGGCATCACCGCAGGACACGGCGATGACTTCGGTCACGAGGCCCTTTTCCTTCAGCCGCACCGCTTCTTCGACAGCGATCTCGTCGAAGGGGTTCATGCTCATCTTGACGTTGGCAATGTCCACCCCGGTGCCGTCGCTCTTGACGCGCACCTTCACGTTGTAGTCCACCACGCGCTTGACGGGGACGAGAAGTTTCATTTCGATTCCTGTGATTTTCGAAGTATTTGATGCGCCAACGCTTAAGAAAGTCCCGTAAACCGCGCAGCCCTGCGCTCGCGCCGCGCCGCGACGCCTTCCGCCGCATCAGCGCTGCCGGCCACGTCCTGCGCCAGCATTTGCGTGCAAACCATCGCCTCCACGGGGCTGCGTGCTAGCGTCTCCTGCGCCATGCGTTTGAGAAAGCGCATGACTGTCGGTGACGAGTCCGCCATGTCGTGCGCCATCTCCATGGCCACGGCCATTTCCTCACCGGGCACACACAGGCGGTTGACGAAGCCCGCTTCATAGGCGCGCTGCACCGATACGGGCCGGCCGAGCAGCATCAGCTCCATGGCGATCTTGTGCGGTATGCGCGCAATGATCGACGCCACCAAGCCTGCCGCGTTGCCCATCCGCGCCTCGGGGTAAACAAAGGTGCTGCGATCCGTCGCGATGCAGAGGTCGCAGAAGGTAACCAGTGTCACGCCCGCTGCGATGACGGGGCCATCCACCACGGCAATGATCGGCTTGCCCACCGGCACGCCGAGCTCGGGTATGGCGCGCCAGAACTGGGCCGGCGCGGCCTTCATGTCGAGCCCCGCCGTGAAGACCGGACCATTGGCACGCAATACCGCCACGCGGTCATCGGATGACGCGAAGTCCCGCCATGCCCGTTCAAGAGCCTGCACCGCGGCTTCGTCCAGCGCATTGCGCTTGGTCGCGCGGTCCAGCGTGATGACGCGCACCCGGCCGATGGAGCGCACATCGATGCGAGGGGCGGCCACTGTCATCCTGAAAGCTCCGCCCGTGTGGCCGCTGCCTGCCGCATCTGCGCCATGGCGTATGCCACCTCGACATGCAGCAGAAGCGGATAGCCCATGCTGATGATCAGCCACTCCAGGGCCGCACGGACGGTATGCTTCCATTCAGAACACATCACGCAGCCTCCTGTTGCGAGCTCCGCGCCACGGCGCTGATGATGTTCTTGGACGCCAGTTTCTCGATGCACTGGGAGTTGAGACCGAGCACCTGCTCCAGCACTTCACGCGTGTGGTGACCCAGGGCGCTGGGCGCCCGCTTGTACTGCACGGGCGTAGCGCTGAACTTGATCGGGTTGGCGATGCCGCGCATATAGCCTTCGCCGTTGTCACTACCGACGTCGACCGCCAGTTGGCGATGGATGACTTGCGGATGCTGGAAGGTTTCGCGATAGCTGTTGATACGACCATTGGGCACGCCGCGATCCGAAAATTCCTTGAGCCAGTGCTCGCACGGCAACTTTGCCATGATGGCCTGCACACGCGGCAGCAGGGCATCGCGGTGCAGGATGCGGCCGGACATGCGGGCATAAGCGGGGTCTGTCTCCAGCTCCTGGCTGCCCAGCGCCTGGCAAAAGCGCCGCCATTGCTCGTCGTTGCCCACAGCGATCACGATCTTTCCGTCCGAGGTGTCGAAGACCTGATACGGCACCAGCGTCGGATGCGCATTGCCCCAGCGGCGTGGATCCAGGTCGTTGACGAGGTGGAACGCCCCCTGGTTGGAGGCAAGCGCCGTCACGCAATCGAGTAGCGCCATATCGATGTATTGCCCTTCGCCCGTTGCGTTGCGGTGGTTTAGTGCCGCGAGAATCGCAATGCTCGCGTACAGCCCGGTGGTCAGGTCGGCCATGGCAATGCCTACCTTCTGGGGGCCGCCGCCCGGCAGATCGTCGCGCTCACCGGTAATGCTCATCAAGCCCCCTTCGGCCTGGAATACGAAGTCATAGCCAGGGCGGTCGGCATAAGGGCCCGTCTGGCCATAGCCGGTGATGGAGCAGTACACGATAGCGGGATTGAGGGCGCGGATGCTTTCGTAGTCGAGGCCATAACGAGCCAGGTCGCCGACCTTGAAGTTCTCGACGAACACGTCGCACTGCGCGGCCAGGGCGCGGATCAGGTCCGCGCCTTCGCGGCTGGCGATATCCACGCCCACCGAGCGCTTGTTGCGGTTGGCGGAGGCGAAGTAGGTCGCGTCAGGGGTTTCGCGGCCGTCCGTCGTGCGGAAATACGGCGGACCCCAATGCCGGGTGTCGTCGCCACGCGCCGGGTGTTCGATCTTGATGACATCGGCGCCCATGTCGGCCAGTGTCTGCGTGCACCAGGGTCCGGCCAGCACACGCGTCAAGTCCAGTACACGGATGTTTCCCAAGGCTTGCGGTTTCATCGTTTCGGCTCCCACTTTCAGTTCCCGCTAGGCAGGTTGATCTGAATGGACTTGACTTGCAGGAACTCTTCCACACCGAAGAGTCCGCCCTCGCGGCCAACGCCGCTTTGCTTGTAGCCGCCGAAAGGAGCCAGCGCATTGAAGCGCGCGCCGTTGATGTCTACCTGCCCAGCTTGGATGCGGCGTGCCACGGCCATCGCCTGCTGTTCCTCGCCCCAGACCGCGGCGGCCAGTCCATAGGCCGTGGCGTTGGCAAGGCGCACGGCATCGTCTACGTCCGAATAGGTGAGGATGCTCAGCACCGGACCGAAGACCTCCTGGCGCGCCAGCGCGTTGTCTTCGTCGACCGCGTATGCCCTGGGCGCGACAAAAAAACCTTGTTCCGGCACGGCGCTGGCCTCGGCAATGCGCTGGGCCCCCTGCCGCTCGCCTTCGTGCAACAGCGCCTGGACGCTGGCTTGCTGACGCTGCGAAATCAGCGGTCCGACACGGCTACCTTCGGACAGGCTGCTGCCCACTGTCAGCTTGGCGATTTCCTGCGCCACCAACGCACAGGCTTGCTGCGCCAGATCGGCCGGAACCAGCAGGCGCGTCAATGCGCTGCAGGTCTGGCCATTGTTGAGCATGCAGGAGGCCATCGTCGCCTTCACTGCACGCGCAAGATCAGCGCTCGGCAGCACCACGCTCGGCGACTTGCCTCCCAGCTCAGTGGTCACTTTCTTGACGGTCTGCGCCGCCAGTGCGGTCACGGCCTTGCCAGCCTGCGTCGAGCCGGTGAAGCTCAACACGTCCACCGCTTCGCTGGCCGCCAGCGGTGCACCGACCATTGGGCCCGTACCGTTCACCACGTTCACGACGCCGTCGGGAAAGCCAGCTTCGTGCAGCGCTTCGCAGATCAACTGCGTGGTTTGCGGCGTCAGCTCGCTCGGCTTGAGCACTACGGTGTTGCCCGTAAGCAGGGCGGGCGCGAGCTTGAGCACGATCTGGTGCAGTGGAAAGTTCCAGGGCGTGATGCAGGCGATGACGCCAAAGGGCTCGCGCGCGATGCGCGAATTGCCCACCATCGTCTCCCATGTCAGCGACTGCACGGTGTCCACGAAACTGCCGATATTGCACAGCGGAGACTCGACCTGGACGATCTGCGAGATCTTCAACGGCGTGCCTACTTCGGCCGCGATCGCGCGCACCAGTCGATCCTTGCGGGTGGCCAGTGCCTGTGCCCATTTTTGGACGATGCGTACGCGCTCCGGCAACGGCATCGCGCTCCAGCCCGCAAAGGCCGCGCGGGCGGCCTGCGCCGCGCGCAGTGCGTCGTCCTCGTGTCCCATGCCGACCCTCGCGGCCAGCGCGCCGGAGTTGGGGTCGAACACCTCAACAAATTCTTTGCCCTGCGTGGCACACCAGGCGCCGGCGATGTATTGGCGGTCGTAGAGATGGGTCATTTCACAGTTCCTCCAATGCCTGCACGCGGTCGGGGCCGCCCGACCATTGCCAGGCCAGCGAATGGCGCGACACCCCCAGCAACACGCCGTTTAGTGCACTTGGATGGATCCAGAGGCCATCGCGCTCCACGGGCGTCTGGGTGCGGCGCGTGTAGCGCTGCCCGTGCTTTTCGAGCCGCGCGATGACATCGGCCAGGTCATCGGTCTGCACGTAGCACATGTACAGCGCGTCGCCGCGCTTGGCCGAGAAGCGGCCCATGGGGAACGCCGGATCGTGTGCCTCGGAAAGCTCGATGCGGTCCAGACGGTCCGGATCGAACATCATGAGCGTTCCCACATAGCCGAAGCGCTCGAAGGTGATGCCCACGTTGCGCTCCGGCTGCAGGCCCAGGCCGTCCGCGTAGCGCGCGGCCACGTCCTGCCAAGGCGAGTTGAGCACCATCGTCAACTCGTAGAGAAACTCGATCGGCCCCTCGCCGCGCGCATTCCGGGCGGTTGTGCTGACCACCAGCGGCATGTTGTGCAGGTCCGAGGGTTCGAGGTACAGGCGTCCGTCGGCCGCCGTGAACCGCACTTGGTGGGCCGCCAGATGCCGGGTGAACGCCTCCAGGTCCGGCGTGGAGACGCCACCATACATGAGCCCCTCGCCCCACTGCTCCAGGTGCTTGTGGACGACGCCCTCGCCGCGTGGCTCGCACAGCTCGACCTGCGTGGCGCCCAGTTGCATGCGGCGCACGCGGGCGTTCAGCCACGTGCTGTCAAAATCTTCGATCCGGCGCGCGGCCAGGATATTGGAGTAGTTGCTTTGCGCGGCGTCCAGTGAACGCACGGCAACCAGAATTCGGTCTACGTAATCAAGCATGAGGCAGGCTTTCTGAAAAGGCGCACGCAGCGGCCATGACGCACGATGCGGCGGAATAAAGGATTCCCACGTTCGTGGGGACTCAATCAATCTGGATATCCAGTTCTTTGATCAAGGCGCCCCAGCGCCGGTCTTCGCGCGCAATGAAGTCGCCATATTCCCGAGGCGTGCTGGGTGTGATGTCGATGTTCTGCGCCCTGAAATACTCGACGAAATCAGGCTTGGCCTGCACCTTGCGCAGCGCGGCATTTAGCTGGTTGACGATGGGCCCGGGCGTTCCCTTGGGCAGATGCAGCCCGAACCAGGATGCCACCTCGACGTTGGGCAATCCGCTTTCGACAAACGTTGGCACGTTCGGTAGCGCATGAGAACGCTGCGCCTTCGTCACCGCCAGCGGCACGATCCTTCCGGACTTGATATGCGGCAATGCCGTGTTGATGCTGTCGAACATGAAGTCCAGATTTCCGCCGAGCAGGTCCGTCATCGCTGGAGCGCTGCCCTTGTAAGGCACATGGGTGACCTGAATGGCGGCCTGCTGGGCGAACAGCGCCGCGGAAAGGTGCGGCGATGAGCCCGCGCCGAACGAGCCGTAGTTCAACTGCCCGGGCTTTCTCTTGGCTTCTTCGATGAGCTTGGCGAGATTGGAATAGTTCCTGGACTTGTCTGCGTTCACCACCAGCACGTTGGCGCCATCGGCCACCTTGCCCACGGCAATGAGGTCACCCGGTGAATAGGGCATTTTCTTGAGCAGGAAACGGTTGACGCTGACTTGCCCGATCGCACCGAACATGACCGTGTAGCCATCCGGCTTGGCCTTGGCCACGTAACTCGCGGCGATGGAGCCATTCGCGCCTGCGCGGTTGTCCACAATCATCGGCACCTTCAGCTCCCCCTGCAGCTCCGCGGCGAGCTTACGGGCGATCACGTCGTTGATGCCGCCCGGTGGATAGCCCAGCACCAGCGTGATCGCTTTATGAGGCCAGGCGGCTTCGCTCTCGGGTTGTGCCTGCACACCAAGCGACGTACCCCCTAGGGCCATGGCAACCGACACCAAGGCCATCTGCCTCAAACGTCGGCGCGAAATAGGAACACGGCCAGTTTGAATCCGCATGTGTGTCTCCTGTTGCTTTTTGAATAGGCTCATTCTTGGGCAGCAAGCGGCAGCGCGGGACATGGCTTTTGACGAATGTGTGCGAACATCGCACGTAACCCGTTTGAAAAAATAAGGCCAAGCAATGGCGGATTCCGCAGCCTTCAACAACATGGAGCAAGTAGCGCAGAAGCATCGGGGCGATCCCGACTTCATGCTCTCACTGGCCCGAGGATTGCAGGTGCTGCTTGCGTTCTCGGAGCGAAAAAGTCCGTCTTCCGGCGCGGAAATCGCGCGGCGCACCGGGCTGGACCGCGCGGTCGTGCGTCGCTGCATACACACGCTGGAATGCGTGGACTTGGTGCGACGCGACGGCACCAAGTACGTGCTGGATGCGAGCGTGCTGAACCTTGGCCACGCCTACTTCTCGTCCATCGATCTGGTGCAGCGTGCTCAGCCTTTGCTGGATGAGCTGGGCGATGCGGTGCACACCAATTGCGCGCTGGCCATGCTCAACTGGAGCGACGTGGTCTACCTGGTGCGTTCGCAAAGCCGCCGGCTGATGCAGCGCTCGCTGGGCATGGGTAGCCGATTGCCGGCGCACTGCACGTCGCTGGGTCGGGTGCTGCTTGCCCATCTGGGCGCGACTGAGCTGGACGAGTATTTCGTGCAGGTGCCCCGTCCGCGGATCACGCCGCATACAGTGACGGAAGAGGCCGCGCTGCGCGACATTCTTACCCAAGTGCGAAAAGACGGTTTCGCGGTCGTCAACCAGGAGGTGGAACTGGATCTGGTGGGCATTGCGGTGCCTGTCAAGATGCAGGGATTCGCGGCACAACTTGCGCTGAGCGTGACCGTCAGCCCGCGCTACACGGCGCCGCATGAGATGAAGCCGCGCTATCTGGACCGCATGCAGGAAGTCGCCGCGCGACTGGGCGGGCTCTGAGTGCGCAGGGAGGCCCTGTTCGGAGATCAGGCGCTGCATGCGGTCACTCCACCCGGATGTGTTCAGCTCGGATGATCTCAGCCCACCGCCTGGACTCGCGCCGCACCTGGTCTTCGAACTCGGCCGGGCTGCTGTTAACGATGCGAAAACCGTCGGCCTCCATCCTGCCCTTGACGGCCGGCTGGGCCAATGTCTTGCGCAGCGCGGACTGGATGTGCTCGAACACCGGGCGCGGCACACCCTTGGGCACCATCATGCCTATCCACGACTGCGCCGTGTAGCCTGGCACGACCGAGCCGATGGTGGGCACGCCGGGCAACTGGACCACGGGCTCGGGGCTGCCGATGGCTACCGCGTTGACCTGGCCGGCCTTGATGTAGTTGACGACGGTGGGCAGGCTGCCGATGACCAGGTCCACTTCGCCGCCCAGCAGCGCGGTGAGCATGGGCCCGCCGCCCTTGTAGGGCACGTGGGTGAGTTGAGCGCCGGCCTGGCGCGCGAAGGCCACGGGGTTGAGGTGGTTGGAGCCGCCTACGCCCGACGAACCGTAGTTGAGCTTGCCGGGCTGCGCCTTGGCGGTGTCGATCACGGCCTGCAGCGATGTCAGTCCCGATTTCTTGGATGTGACCAGCGCCATGGGCATGGTGCCGATCAGGCTCACGTAGTCGAAGGAATGGAAGGTGTCGTACTTGATGCCGTAGAGGCTGGCATTGACGGCGTGCGAGTCGAACACCAGCAGCAGCGTGTAGCCGTCGGGCGCGGCACGCGCGGCCTCGTAGGTGCCGATGGTGCCGGAGGCGCCACCGCGGTTATCGACCACCACGCTCTGGCCCAGGTGCTCGGCGAACTTCTGCGAGATGGTGCGCGCCACGTAATCCACCGAGCCGCCGGGCGGAAATGGCACGATAAGCCGCACGGGCTTGCTGGGGTAGCTGCCCTGTGCCTGGACGCCGAGCGCGAACGTGGCGATGGCGCAGCCTAGCAGGCTGCGCACAAAGGTCTGGTGTTGCATGGTATTTGGTTGCTGGGATCTCTCGTTATCAAAAGTGAGCTTCTTGCGCTCACTACCAAAGGTTTTCAGGTGCTTTCCATTTCAAGAATCAATGGTGATAAGCGCCAGCAGTTATGTTTATTGCGGCATGGCTCAGCGGTTCACATCGACCACTACGCGCCCGCGCACACGGCCAGCGAGCAACTCTGGCGCCAGGGCCAGCGCCTCGGCCAGCCCGACCACGCGGGTGTTGCGCGCAATGACTTCGGTGGGCAACTCGGCAGCCAGGCGCTGCCAGGCCGTGCGGCGGCGCGCCTGCGGGGCGTACACGCTGTCCACCCCGGCGAGGGTGACGCCGCGCAGGATGAAGGGCGCCACACTGGCGGGCAGGTCCATACCCTGGGCCAGTCCGCAGGCGGCCACCACGCCGCCGTAGCGCATGCTGGCCAGCACATTGGCCAGCGTGTGACTGCCCACGGCGTCGATAGCGGCGGCCCAATTCTCCTTTTGCAGCGCCTTGCCGGGGCCGGAGAGCGCGGCGCGGTCGATGATGCCGCTGGCGCCCAGCGACTGCAGGTGGGCGGCCTCCTCAGGCCGGCCGGTGGAGGCCGTCACCGCATAGCCCAGCCGCGACAGCAGCGCGATGGCGATGCTGCCCACGCCGCCGTTGGCGCCGGTGACCAGCACTGGCCCCGCGTCGGGCTGCGCGCCATGGGCTTCGAGCGCCATCACGCACAGCATGGCGCTGTAGCCTGCCGTGCCGATCGACATGGCCTGCTGTGCCGTCATGCCCGCGGGCAGCGCCACCAGCCAGTCGGCGCGCGTGGTGGCGTAGCCGGTCAGCCCCCCCCAGCGCGTCTCGCCCGTGCCCCAGCCGTTGAGCACCACGGCATCGCCGGGCACAAAGCGCGGGTCGCTGCTGCGTTCCACCGAGCCCACGAAGTCGATGCCCGGCACCATGGGAAAGCTGCGCACCACGGGCGACTTGCCGGTGATGGCCAGCGCGTCCTTGTAGTTCAGCGTGGAGTGGCTCACGCGCACCAGCACTTCGCCTTCGGGCAGGTCGTCGATGGCCAGCGAACGCAGCTCAGCCTGGGTGGCGCCGCTGTCGGAGCGAGTCAAATAAAGGGTGGGGAACATGGCGGTTGCAGTGGGGTTGGAAGATGGGGATGAAGCGGACGCGGCGCGGACGTCATCGCGCCAGTCACGCGCATAGCGCTGCACCAGCGAGGCGCCCAGGCGCTCGCGCATGACTTCGCTCGCACCATCGGCTAGGCACAGCGCCTTGGCCGCGAGCAGGCTGCGAGTCAGGCCCCGGCTCTCGGTCATGCCGCGTGCACCCAGCGCCTGGATGCATTGCCCGATGGCAGCCAGGCTCTCGTTGCCGGCGTAGAGCTTGGCGGCGGCGGCGGCCTCCACGGCCTCGTCGGCGCGCGCCTCGATCAGCGCGGCGGCGCGCTGAGTCAGCAGGCGCAGCGCGTCGTGCACCAGCGAGACATCGACCAGCGACCAGCGCAGGCCCTGCTGGTTCAGCACCGGCTGGCCCGCTACCATTCGTGCGCTGCAGTAGGCCGTGGCCTGTTGCAGCGCGCTGTGCAGCAGGCCGCAGGCCATGGCCGCGATATGCACGCGCGCCTTGTTCACGCCCGTCATCGCCAGCTTGAAGCCATGGCCGGGCGGGTAGAGCACGTCGCTGTCGGGCACGAAACTGTCGTGCAGCTCGAAGCCGGCGATGCCCGCCAACTCCAGGCCATCCAAGGGTTGATCGACCACGCGCCGGCAATCCGGCCCATCCAGCCGCACGATGAAGCAGGCAATGCCCGCGGGGCCGAGCTGCGCATCGGTCTGCGCAAAGACCAGCGCCACCTCGGCCCCCACGGAATTGGCGATCCACTGCTTGCCGCCCGTGAGCCGCCAGCCGCCGTCGACCTTGCGCGCGGCCATGCCAATGGCCGTGAAGTCGCTGCCCGCGCCGGCCTCCGACATGGCGGTGCAGCCGATCAGCTCGCCGCGCAGCATGCCAGGGATGTAGCGCGCCCGGGCCTCGGCGCCAGCGCTCTCGGCAATGCGCAGGATGGCGTTATGGTGGTTGATGAAGGCAAATGCAAACGCAAAGTCCACGCGCGCCAGTGCCTCGACCGCCGCAGCCCGCACGGTATAGGGCAGCCCCAGGCCGCCCAGGGCCTTGGGGACTTCCAGGCCCGCCAGCCCCTGCACACAGGCGTCGCGGATGGCGGGGCCCGCCCACTGGCCGGTGCCGGCCAGCGGCGCAACCTTAGTCTGGGCAAAGCGGCGCAGCGCGGCCAGCACCGGTGCGGCCTCGGACGGCAGCGATTCGATGAGGGCGTCGCGGGTGCTCATGCCCAAGCCTCCCTGCCCGGCTTGCCGGACACACGTATGGCGCCGGCCTGGGCCAGCTCGGCAATGCGCGCGGGCGTGTAGCCGGCCACGCGCTGCAGCACCTCGGCAGTGTCGGCGGCCAGCGCGGGCGGATAGTCCAGCACCGGCGTGCCGCAGTACTTGAAGGGATTGCCGATCATTTCCACGCCCGTATTCGCCCCGGGGCGCGGCACATCCTCGACCATCTGGCGCGCCCGCGTCAGCGGGTGGCGCAGCGCCTCATCTACGCCGAGCACCGGTGAAGCCGGCACGCGCGCCTCGGCAAACAGCGCCAGCCATTCTGCGGACGGCCGCGTGGCGACCAGTGCGCCCAACTCGGCCGTCAACGCCTGGATATTGGCGATGCGCGCGGCCGCGTCATGAAAGCGCGGATCGTCGGCCAGCGCTGGGCGGCCCAGCGTATCGCACAGCTTGCGCCAGAACGCCTCACCGGTGGGCGCCAGCGCAATCCATTTGCCGTCGGCCGCGAGATAGGTGTCGCTGGGCGCGATCATGCCGTGCCGAGCTCCGGTCGCGCGCGGCACCGGGCCGCCACTGAGCCAGCCCTGGGCCTGCCAGGTGAGCATGGCGATCTGCGCGTCGTAAAGCGAGACCTGCACATGCTCACCGCGCCTGGTGCCCAGGGCCTTGACCAGCGCCGCAACCGTGGCCAGCGCCAGGTACAGTCCGCCCGCGAGATCGGCCACTTGGTAGCCCACACGCACGGGCTTGCCGCCCTCTTCGCCGGTGATGCTCATCACGCCGGACAGGGCCTGCAGCATCAGGTCGAACGCGGGCGCGTTGGCCCACTCGCCCTCGTCGTGCAGGCCGATGATCTGCGCGACCACGATGCGCGAGTTGATGGCGCTCAGGCTGGCGAAGTCCAGCCCCAACCGAGCAGGCACGGCGGGCGCAAAGCCGTAGATCACGGCGTCTGCCTCGCGCACCAAGTCATGCAGCGCCAGCCGGCCGCCAGGCGACTTCAGTTCCAGCGCGATGCTGCGCTTGCCCCGGTTGACGGACAGGAAGAAGGGCGAGTCCTGCGTGTCGGACACCGGCGGCACGCGGCGCGCCAAGTCGCCATCCAGTGCTTCCACCTTGATGACCTCGGCGCCCAACTGCGCCAGCAATTGGCCCGCAAAGGGGCCGCCGAGCACCCAACTCAGGTCGAGGATGCGTTTTTGAGAAAGCATGCGTTGGGATCTCCAAAATTGAGTAACGCTCACATTCCATCACCGGCAAACTGAGGTATCAAACGATATAAACTGCCCTTTCTTGTTAGAAAACCTCACATCATGGCCTTGCGCCGCCTGCCCCCACTGGGATCGATCCGCGCCTTCGAAGCGGCGGGCCGGCTGCTGAGCTTCTCGAAGGCGGCGGACGAGCTGTCGGTCACGCATGGCGCGGTAAGCCACCAGATCAAGGCTCTGGAAGGCTGGCTGGGCGTGCCGCTGTTCCTGCGCCAGGGCAAGTCGGTGGCGCTGACCGATCAGGGGCGGCTGTACCTGGACTCGATCAGTCCGGCGCTGGCGGCCATTGCGGCTGCGTCACGGCGCATCAGCACACACGAGGTGCTGCGTGTGAACGCGCTGCCCACCTTCACCATGCGCTGGCTGTTCCCGCGGCTAGCCCAGTTCCGGGCGCTGTACCCGCACATCGAGGTGCAAATCTCCACCGGGCTTGAGCCCATGAGCCGCCTGCCCGCGAACATTGACGTGGTGATCCGCCGCGAGCCGCATGAGGTCACGGGTCTGCACAAGGTACGCGTGTTGTCGGAAACGGCATTTCCCGTGTGTGCGCCGTCGCTGCTCGAGCGCGTGCCGCTCACGCGCATCGCCGACCTGGCGCAGCACACCATCCTGCACTGCCCGGCGCGGCGCACGGCCTGGGACGACTGGCTGGCCATCGCGCACCACAGCCGTGTGGTGCCCGCGCAGTCGCTGGAGTTGGAGCACCTGTACTTCTGCCTGCAGGCGGCCATCGACGGCATCGGCGTGGCCATGGGCTATTCGCCGCTGGTCGCGCCCGACCTGGCCTCGGGGCAGCTCGTGGCGCCGTTCGGCGACAAGGTGCTCACCACCCCCGGCTATTTCGTCATCACGCGCACCGAGCGCCAGCACGATCCGGTGGTTAAGACTTTCTGCGAATGGCTGCTGGAGCAGGGCTCGCGCTTCGACGAAGGCCGGTGAGCTGTGTGCTCGCGCACGCCCTCCGCACACTGCGCTCGCACATGGCGAACCGAATCGCGAACAGGAAGCCCGTCACTGGCCGCGCAGTCCAGATCCTAGTCACGATGACGACACGTCAGCAGTGATCCTTCTCTCCCCCGGTGCCGCCAAGACCTTCGCGGCTGGGATTTAGCCGTCCGCCCTCCGGTTCGTCTGGAACACACGAAGGCTCCGCCCTCATTCGGGGGCAGCATATTGGCACCCCGCATTCGGATGGCACTACTCATGCCTCAATCCAAGCAGGCTCGTGCGTGGGCCGGCGGCTCCTTTGCTTTGCTGACGAAGACACTTCCTATGCCGACTCGGGGCTTTCCACTCTTGACATATGAGTGTGCCCGAATGATGATCATGTTCACTCGATGAATTGAGTGTTCATCTAGTGAACTTAACTGGAAACTCATCACCATTCAGGAGACATATGACGTACGTTGCTTCACGTCGCTCTGTGCTTCGCTCGGCTCTTGCCCTGCCAGCGCTGCATCATTTGGTTTCGCATGCCGACAACTGGCCGAGCCAACCCATCAAATGGGTCGTGCCATACCCTCCAGGGGGCACCACCGACATGCTGGCCAGGGTCATTGCCATAAAACTCGGCGAGCGCTTGGGGCAGCCAATCGTGATCGAAAACAAGCCTGGTGCGGGCGGCAACATCGGCACGGACCACGTGGCGAAACAGCAAGCCAACGGCTACACCATGCTCATGGGCAATATTGGTCCCATCTCGGTAAACCCCTCGCTGTATCCCAATCTTTCCTTCGATCCAATCAAGGATCTGGCCCCGGTGACCCTGCTCCTGGAAGTGCCCAATGTGCTGGTGATCAATCCAGCGCTACCGATCAAATCGGTGCAGGACCTGATTGCCTATAGCACCCGCCAAAATGCGCCCTTGAGTTATGCGACGCCCGGTGCTGGCACATCGCTGCATCTGGCCGGCGAGCTGTTCGCGGCAAAGGCCAAAATGCGCTTGACCCACGTCGCTTACAAGGGCAGTGCGCCAGGGCTCAACGACACCATGGCGGGCCATGTGCCCATGATGTTCGACAACCTGCCTTCCGCGCTTCAACTCGTCAAGACGGGCAAATTGCGAGCGCTGGCCGTCACCAGTTCCAAACGCTCCCCCATGCTCCCCAATGTGCCGACGATGGTGGAAGCAGGTATCCCCGATTACGCGATTACGGGGTGGTTCGGCGTCATGCTGCGTACCGGCACGCCAAAGTTCATTATCGAAAAACTCCATGCCGAAATACGCGCAATACTCGCCATGCCAGAAATAACAGTAAAACTGGAGGAAATGGGCGGCATTGTTTCCGGCGCGGATCCTGAAGCATTTGCACGCTTCATCGCTACGGAAACCGAAAAATGGAGAAAGCTCATCAAGTCCGCCAATATCTCCATCGGATAACGGTCAAATCAGCAAACAAATAATTCCACACAAGCAAGCGGTCAGGATTGAAAAACCGCTCGCGCACGGATTGATAGGAAACGCAGTGATTGACAAGAAGTTTGAAAATGGGGTCTTGGAATTGAAGATCTCCCGCCCCGAAAAGCGCAATGCGCTCAGCCGAGCCATGTACCAGCAGCTTGCAGATGCATTGGATGAAATTCAAAAAACAGCGGAATGCAATGCAATCATTATTCATGGGGAAGGCGACCATTTCACGGTAGGCGCGGACATAGGAGATTTTCAGGAAAAGCGAGGCGAAGGAGATTCACCTGCCGTGGTGTTTCTGCGCAAATTGGCCAGCATCGAAATCCCCGTCGTTGCTGCGGTTGAGGGCTTTGCTGTAGGGATTGGCACGACCATGCTGCTGCATTGCGATTTTGTCTATGCCGGCCAAAGTTCCAGATTTCGGATGCCATTCGTGGAACTTGGCCTTTGCCCCGAAGGCGCATCGAGTCATTTGCTGGAGCGTGTAGTGGGGCCGAGAAAGGCACGCGACTGGCTCATGAGTGCTCGCTTTTTCGACTGCGACGAGGCGCTCGCCGCGGGCCTTCTGACTGCCGCCGCGCCTCAGGGGCAGGCTCTCGACATGGCGCGTGCGACCGCGAAAAAACTGAGCCAGCTGCCGGGTGTATCACTGCGCACCACCAAGAATATGCTGGCGCGGGGCGACAAAGCCGCGGTTCAAGCCGCACTCGACGACGAGGTGCGAAATTTCGCCAAACTGATCAATAGCGAAGCCACGCAAGCCATTTTCAAATCATTTCTCAACAAATCGAGCCGACGTTGAACCCCGGGGCTCGCCGGGGCCGATTCGTGAAGAAAAGCATCATGATTGGAATTAAACAATGAACCTCGAATATACCGAACAAGAGGAAAAATTTCGTGAAGAAGTCCGGCTGTGGATCCGAGAAAATCTGCCGGCCTCGACGGCCGAGAAGGTTCACAATGGATGGCGCCTGTCCCGCGAGGACATGCAAGGCTGGCACAAGATCCTTGGCAAGAAGGGGTGGCTGACCTACCGCTGGCCCGAGGAATTTGGCGGCCCGGGCTGGAGCATTATCGAGCGGCATCTCTTCGAAGAGGAATGTGCGTTGGCCGGGGCGCCCCGCCTGATTCCCTATGGTCCGGTCATGGTGGCTCCGGTGATCATGGCTTTCGGCAACCGGGCGCAGCAGGCGCGATTTCTGCCGGGCATCGCGTCGGGCGAAGTATGGTGGAGCCAGGGATACAGCGAGCCGGGCTCCGGCTCGGATCTCGCATCGCTGAAAACCAGGGCCGAACGCAAGGGTGACGTTTATATCGTCAATGGACAGAAAATATGGACGACGCTGGCCCAGTATGGCGAGTGGATTTTCTGTCTGGTCCGCACGAAATTCGACGGAAAGCCGCAAAGCGGCATCAGCTTCCTGCTCATCGACATGAAGTCGCCCGGCGTGACCGTGCGCCCCATCAAACTGTTGGATGGCGACTTCGAGGTCAATGAGGTCTGGTTCGACAACGTCGAAGTCCCCGTGGAAAATTTGGTCGGGGAAGAAAACCACGGCTGGACCTATGCCAAGCATCTGCTTGCGCATGAGCGTTCGAACATTGCCGAGGTTGCAAGGGCAAAGCGCGAACTGGGACGGCTCAGGCGCATCGCTAGAAAACAGAATCTGCTAGATGACTTCCGGTTTCGCGATGAAATCACAAAATTGGAGGTGGAGATACAGGCGCTGGAAATCCTGGTGCTGCGGGTTCTCTCTGCAGAAAGGTCCGGCAAGAAAGCGCTAGACATTGCAGGCCTGCTCAAGATCCGGGGCAGTGAAATCCAGCAAAGATACAGCGAACTGATGATGCTGGCGGCAGGCCCTTCCGCGCTGCCCATTATCGAGGAAGCGTTGGATATCGATTGGGCCGGAAGCTATCCCGAGGGCGACCGCACCCACGCGCCGCTGGCCGGGACGTACTTCAATCTGCGCAAGACGACCATCTACGGCGGCTCCAACGAAATTCAACGCAACATCATCGCCCAGGCCTTGCTGGGTTAGGAACAACCATGGATTTTGATTTTTCATCCGAACAGGATCAATTGCGCGAGGCCGTCGGCAACTGGGTGCGGCGCAGCTATACGTTCGAGCGGCGGCGGCAAATCGAAAGATCGACTGGCTTCTCTAAGGAGGTCTACGCCGAACTCGCGGCGCTTGGGCTTCCCGCGCTTCTTTTTGGAGAAGAAGACGGGGGAATGGGGCTGGGGCCGGTCGAGATGATGGTCGTGATGGAGGAGGTGGGGCGCGGCATCGTGCTGGAGCCCTTGATGCATGCCTTCCTGTGCAGTTGGGTATTGGCCCAGTCCACGGCGCCGCAGGCGGCCATCTGGCGGGAAAATATCGCTTCAGGCTCCAGCCTCGCCGTACTGGCCTACCAAGAGCCTGGCGCGAGATACGAGCTTTCGTCGTGCACGACCACCGCCACGCCAGACGAAACAGGAACGCATTGGCGCTTGGAGGGGCATAAGTCCCTGGTGGCAGCCGGAGACGAAGCAGATGCCTTCATCGTTCCCGGCCGCACGGCGCAAGGCATGGCGCTTTTCTGGGTTGATCGGAACGACCCCGGCGTTGCCCTCGACAGCTACAGGACCCTGGATGGCGCCCGCGTCGCCCATCTTGCGCTCCATGACGCCACGGGGCATCTCATCACCGAGGACGGATATCGGGCGCTGCAGGCGGCCGTGGATCTAGGGATCGCATGCATATGCGCGCAAGGCGTCGGCGTGATGGAGGCGATGCTTGCCGAAGTCCTGGCATATCTCAACGTGCGCAAGCAGTTCGGTGTGCCATTGGCCAGCTTCCAGGCGCTTCGGCACCGGGTCGCCGATATGAAGACACAGCTTGAACTGGCACGGTCCATGAGCTATCTGGCCACCTTGAAGCTCAACGACTCGCCCGAGGAGCGACACTTTGCCGTCTCGCGCGCCAAGTACCAGCTGGGCAACTCCATGCGATTCATCGGCCAGCAGGGGGTCCAGTTGCATGGCGGCATCGGCATGACGGACGAGTGCGTGGTGAGCCACTATTTCAAGCGCCTGACGCAGCTGGAGATGACCTTTGGCGACACCGCCTACCATCTGGGCCAGATATCCGCTACCTGTCAGTGAGGCAGCGCCCCGGAAGCACGGGGCGAGCGGAGCGGAATAGTCAGGACGTTGCTCCCATAAGGACGACATCGCATGCGCCGACGTCTGCCGAGGACGTCGGCGCTGCGGCGCGCTCCTAAAATTGGTATCCGACAGCGCTTCTATTCCAAACCGATGAAAACCAACCGGTCTATCCAACGATGCCTCGCCTTGCTGAGGGCCTTCCGGGGCCATGCGCGTCCATCGCTCTCGGAGTTATGTAAGGCAACCGCTCTTCCTCATGCAACGGTTCTGAGATTCCTGCTTACTCTGGAGGAGGAGGGCTATGTTGCTCGGCACGAGAGCCAATGGCGATTGACGAGCAGGGTGCTGGAGATCGGTTTCGCCGCGCTGGAAAGTTCGGGAATATCGGAGACGGTGCAGACCACCGTGCAGTCGCTGGCAGATGCATTCTCTGGAACTTCAAATATCGGGGAATCCTGCGATAGCGGGGTTCTGATCATTGCTCGTGCACTGGCGCCTGCCGAGCGCAGGCGGCTGCATGTGGCGAATTTGCGCGTGGGCAGCATACTGCCGGCCGAAAGCGCGCTGGCCAATGCTCTATCTATACCGATCCAAGAGACTTTTGCAATCTTGCACTACCCCAATGGATCTCAAACTTCGTTGGCCGTTCGGATGCCTAGTGCTCTGGGGCGCACCCTCGCATTGGGCGTTTCCGCCGAATCGGAAGAGTTCGCTGACGATCGCAGAGTGCAAGAAGCCGTCGCCCGTTTGCACGAAGAGGCACACAGGATTGGGCACATCCTTGATATCGGCCCTATTTGAGCGCAATGTAAGTATGTTGCGCTGCCTCACCTCATGTCCATGCCAGCCCTCCTTCAATGGCTACGTCGAGCGGCTGGCCCGGGCCAGCAGCACTTGCCTGGCGGCAGCCGCGCGCAACCGCTGCTCCGCGCCGTGCGAGTGGGCCGGCCACATCGTCGGGCCCGGTCACCGTCAACCCTCCACGTCGAGTGGTTCAAAGCGTCCGCTGTTCCGCAGGCCCCGGCGGGTGACACGCAGACGCCTCTCACCGTCCATCTGGCCCGCTCGGGCAAGACAGTGTCTCCAACGCTGCGATCGAGGGGATTCGACGTGCTCATGCGCCGACGATACGAAGCTATGAGAACTTCGATTAGCCGCATGGATTGATGAAGTGTCCTCGCGATCGGTTCAATGGTCCACGCATGACAGCGTCGCTAAATCGATCGATGCGCGGGTGGCGATCGGTATGGTGAAGCGCGGCAACAGCTACGGCGTGCCCCCGAAGCACCTATTTCGTGCGCGTCCGTGATGCGCAGGTCTTGAGTCGCGACGACATATCGCTGCCCACTCGAACATGATCGAAGCCAATGTGAGGGACATTGGATGGAACGCCTCTTCTGCAGCAGACAAACAGGAAACTATTCAATGATAGGTCCGCGTTGTCGTTCAAATTGCCATGAAACATTGCGACCTCGTACTATGGCGTTCACGTGTTGCCCTAGCCGCTGCGCGAGTATGGGTTTCCACGGCACCAAGCTGAATCCCATGCCGTCATCGAGCATCGCGTAACGCCCACTGACGAGCATGACACTGCGCCGATAGATGCCCGCCACGCGCTGGCCGTCGGCCACCGGGCGGTGTTCCAGGCCCGTCTCGGCGGCAATGTCCTTCGCGGCCTGCGCCAGTTCGCGACTACGCAGCGTGACCAACAGGTTGCGCGCCAAGATCACGCGATGCCCACGCCGCTGGACCAGCCCCTGTTCGGCCAGGAAGTCCGCGCGCTGCTGCATGGCCTGCTTCGCCTCGCCGCCAAAGCCTAGGTCGCCCAACCCCTTGCCTCCTCCGATCAACTGATGGTCGAGCCAGGTGGTGCCGATGACGCGGGCTTGCCGCTCGATGGGCAGGTGCGATTTCAGCTCCACCGCCACGCCGCCCATGCGCTGCGCGTCGTAGCGGCGGCCCTGCTCGGGCAGGTCGTCCGGCACCTTCCATAGCCCTTCAGCGACGCGTTCCACGATGCCCGCACGGCGCAGGGCTTCAAGCCGGCGAACGTGAGCCGCCACGCCCTCTTGCGGGTCCCGGTCCGGCATGACCTGGCCCTGCGCGATGGCGAGGTGATGGTCGGTGCGATACAAGCCGTCGCTCGCCAGCGCGGCGATGTTCCTGTCGGCCGCGCGCACATCGGCCGATCCCGTCACCTCCACCACGGCACCAGCCGGATAGTTCGCCAGCTCGTCGCGGGCGTTTAGCGCGACGTAGTGGGCCTTGCCGTCCACACCATCGATGACCAGATAGCCCCGGTCGCGCAGTTCGTCGGCCAGCCCCTTGGCGGCCACGCGGCCGAGAATGGTTCGGCCGTCGTCACCCGGCTCGAACACCGCCAACTCGCGCGGCTCGCCGCGCATGGCCCGCTGCACGGTGCGGATGATGTCGCCACGCTCGCCCAATGCGCGCAAGGTCTTCTCGGTGTCGGCATGGACGGCCCACGTGCCGGGCTTCATCTCGTCAGCCAGGCCCAGGCGCTGCAAGCGTTGCAGGCGGCCGATCAGCAGCAGGCGCTGGCGTTGCAGCTGCGGTTCGTTGAAGCGTTCGACATGCACCAAGCCATCATCGCCAAACTCGCGCTTGAGCGTGCGATCCAGGCTCGTCCACCGCTCTTGCTCCACCTCGCGCTGCAAGGTCTGCTGGATCTCCCGCTCGGTGCGCAGCCCCAGCCATTCGGTCGCCAGCTCGGCGGCGCGATGGCGGAAGCCATCGGCGATGTAGTCAGCCGAAATGATGAGGTCTTTGCCGGTGTCGTCGCGCCCTCGCACGACGATGTGGGTGTGCGGGTTGTCGGTGTTCCAGTGATCGACGGCCACCCATTCCAGCCGCGTGGCCAGATCGGCCTCCATGCGGCCCATGAGGTGCCGCGTGTAGGTGCGCAAGTCTTCCAACTCCGCACCATCCTCGGGCGAGAGGATGAAGCGGAAATGGTGCCGGTCGTCTGTGCAGCGTTCCTTGAACGCATCGAGGTCGGTTTCGTCGGTCTGCGGCCCGTAGGCCCGACCCGGTTCACCATCGCGGCCCACGCCGTCGCGCTCAATGTAGCGCAGGTGCTTGGCGAGCGACTGCGGGCTGGATTGACGCTGGTTGACCAGCAGCGTCTTGATGGTCACGCGCCGCGACATGGGCGTCCGCTTTGCGCCCGCGAAGCGCGCCGCCGTGTGGCCACGCCCCAGCCGTGAGCCAGGCCGCTGGCCGGTGCCACGCGCCGATGCCGGGCGGCGCACCGAGGACTTGCCGCTGCTTGCCTTGCCAGCCTGCTTGAGCACCTTGGAGACGAAGCCCTGGCCCTGGCCCTTACCCCGGTTCTTCAGGGTGCTGGGGCGGATGCGGAAATCATCGTCGCGGCGGTCGCTCATGGCTGCGCTCCCTGCAAGCTCTGGCATGCCCGGTCGTGCGAAGCACGCGGACATGCCTGCATGGGCGGGGGCTTCGCTTCCTGCGCGGCACGGCGGCGAAGCCGCTCCCCCCCCCCCCCCCCCCCCACCCCCACGTGCAGACTGGGTTTGCGGGCCGACAGGGGCCGCCCCCTTTTGTCTTGCCTTCCGCCTTTGCCCCTCGCTGACGCTCGGGGCAGCGGCGGCCCGGCGGCGCTGCTGCGTGAGCAGCCAGCGCGCCGGCGAACGCGGACACGGCCGCAGGCCGGGCGCGTTCGAGGCAAGACACCTGCACGTTGGACAGCCGCTCCGGAGGCAGCGCGAAGTGCGGTGCGAATGCACCCGCGCTGCACGCGCGATGACACGGTGGCAGCCAGCAGAACGACATGCCCGATGGCACGACGAGATGCACGGCAACGTGCAGCGAGACGACAGCCATCATGGGCGGGCCTCCAACCAGACCGGGCGCGCGATGCCGATCACGGCGGATGCGCTGACCGGCCCGAAATACCGGCCGTCGAACGACGCCGGGTTGGTCACGCTGAGCAGGAACAGTTCGCCGGATTCGAGGCGACGGCATTGCTGCCAGGACGGCAGCGGCCGGCTCCAGCGGTCGGCGGGCAGCACGGCGGCCGAAGGCACGCCGTCGATGCGGACGACGGCGCCAACGACGCACACCTCCTGCGGCGCGACGGCGCCCACGCGCTTGAGCAGCGGAACGCGCGTCGGCAGGTAGCCGCGCTGCGCGGCCAGCGCTGCAGCATCTGGCGGCAGCGTAGCCAGGACGATGCTGCCCATGGACAACGGACGTGGCAGCGAGCCAGAGCCGTGGCCCAGCGGATCGATGCGATACCAGCCGACCGCCACGCTGTCGGACGAGTTGTAGATCAGGCGCGGCGGCGGGTGCACGAAGGACGCCCAGGCCAGCGCAGCGAGGCCGCAGGCTGTCAGGCTCGCCAGCACGATGCGAGCGCGCCAACGTGAACGGCTGTGCGAGCAAGGACGCGGCGCGGTGCCAGTCGTGGAAACAGCGATCATCGCAGCGCCCTCCCCGTCAGCCAGCCGGCGTGCCGTTCGACGGTGTATTCGGGCAGCGGCAAGCGCGCAGCGAGCCGGTTGCCCACCGTGCACCAGTACGCGGGCGATGCGGCGGCGGGTGCGATGCCCATTGCCTCGATGGCGTCGATGCGTTCCAGCACGGCGCGGACTTGATTCTCCCCTTCGGCATGCAGCAGCAGGCGCGCACCGGGTTGCACGCCTTGGATGCGCTGCGCCGCATCCAAGGGTGTGCAAGCCTGCATCGCCATGAGCTGCCAGCGGATCGTGCCGTAGTCGTTGGACTGCCAGCGGATGCGGCAGAACACGGCGTTTGGCAGGAACACGGCCACGCTGCGCCAGCGGTCGAGCCGCAGCGTACGCGCCGGCTCGCCAAAGCGCAGGTAGAGCTTGAAGCGATGCTCAAGGAAGGCCAGAGAAACGCGCGTCAGCGGCGTTGACGTAGGCCGGCCCGTGAGCACCGCGACTGACGACGGCGATGCCGCCGTCGCTGCGGTAGCAGCAGGCAAAGCGAATGCATTCATGGCGTGTTCTCTCTGCGATGTTCCGGAAACTCCCGCTCCAGCAGGCCGCGCAGCAGGTCGGCCACGGTCACGCCCTGCGTGAAGGCCGATACCTTGATGCGCGCCCGCAGCGCGGGCGTGATGTCGAGGGTCAGGCGCGCGGTGTAGAGATCGCCCTTGTTCAGCGCATCGGCGTCGCCCTGGCGAATCCACGCCTCGGCGTGCGGATTCGCGGGCGGACGCGCGCCGATGCCGACGCGCTTGGCTTAACGTTTGCTGTCGGTTGGTGGCTTCGCGGTCATGCCGGCCATCGCAGCAGTTCATCGACAAGCGCTGTAATTTCGCGCGCGGCGGCGCTGTCGGGCGCCGTCTCGCGTGCAAGCCGGCCAGCGGCCACGCTGTCGGCGAACACGATGCGCTGATGCACTTCCGCGCGCAGCGCAGGAAGCGGCTGGTCGGTAAGCGCCTGGCGTGCTTCACGCCCGATCACGGTGGTACTGACGCGCCGGTTGATGACGAAGGCCGCGCGCAGCGCAGGCCGAAAGACTTGCGCCTCGCGGATCAGCGCCACCATCTCGGCGCTGGCCCAGAGATCGTAGGGGCTGGGCTGCACCGGGATCAACACGCGCTCGGCCGCCAGCAGCGCAGAGCGCGCCAGCGCCGCGATGCGCGGCGGCCCATCGATGATGACGTGATCGGCCCGCTTGGCGAGTTCTGGTGCCTCCTGATGCAGCGTTTCGCGTGCGAGGCCCACGGCGCTGAACAGCCGTGGCAAACCTTGCTGACTTCTGCGCTGCGTCCAGTCCAGCGATGAACCCTGTGGGTCGGCATCGAGCAGAACGACGTGCTGCCCACGCCGCGCGAGTTCGCCCGCGATGTGCGTGGCGAGCGTGGTCTTGCCCACGCCGCCTTTCTGGTTGAGCAGAGCAACGATCATGGCCTGGCCCTCCCTGCTGGAAAGCCCGGCTGTTGCTGCTGCGTTTGTAGCCGCGTGGCGGTTGTCCACCGTGGCACGGCGCTTCTACTAAAAGTTAGCGAATTTGAGTTAGGTAAGTTAGGAGAGGCCGAAACCCGCGCCGCTATTGGCTTTGCGGCCGATTTTGTTGCCTGATAGCACGAGGATTTGTTGCCTGATAGCACGATACCTCTGTTGCCTGATAGCACGAGCCCGTCCACAGACTGCGCAGCAGTTATCCCCGTGCCGTTTGCGGCACGGGCCGGAACGTCAGCAGCGGCGAGGAAATGCCGGAGATGTACTCGATGCCCAACTGGTAGCCCGGCAAGGATTGCCGAGCCACCAGCGCGCGCAAATCGGCAGCGAAGTCGTAGTACCGCGCCACGCTGCCCGATTTGCGGAACAGATGCTGGAAGTCGAATTGCCAGCCGCCCGGCTGTCGCCCGCCGTGCTTTCTCACCAGCCGGTATAGCCACCGCTCGATGCCCCCGGTGAGTCGGAAATACGCCGGGTCGATGGTCAGCACCAGTGCCGCATCGAGCACGCCCGCATAGAACCAGTCCGGCAGGATCAGCTCGACGCCCAGCGGCGTGCCGCGAGCATCGGCCAGTTCCTTCCACTCGTTGATCCACGAAAACCGATGCAGCCGCCGGCCGATCGTCTCCCGGATGGACGTGGCCACGGTCGTGGACTGCAAACGATCCAGCGCGGCCTTGAGGCGCCGGTAGTCGCGCAGCGAGGTTCCGCGCCCGATGAAGCGCAGGATCTCGTAGGGCGTGGCCTGCATCAGCCGCGATGGGCGCAAGCCCGCATCGCGCGCTTCCACGATCTGGCTGGCAGCCCAGATCAACACGTCGGCGTCCCAGATCGTGGCGATGCCATGCTCGGCCGTGCCCTCCACGCGGATCGTGATGCCGCTGGCGCGGAAGTCGATCGGCGCCGTGCGCCGCGACTTCGCCAGCGAGAAGAACGGAAAGGCCATCAAGTCCTGGCTGTCGCGCGGTGCCATGTCGCCCGGCAAGGCACGGAACAGATCGAGCTGTTCGCGCTCCTGCGACGGTCGCTGCCGCGATGGCAGCGATGGACTGGACATGACGAAGGCCCCCCGCGTGCCAGCGGTCAGCGCGCACGGCTGTCCGCCGAGTGCTGCTCGGCGTACTCGGGATCGGACGTGCTCTCGAAACTGCGCTCGGCGGCCCAGGCATCGAGGTCGGCCACGGCGTACATGACGCGCCGGCCGAACTTGCGGAACTTGGGGCCGCCACCGAGCACGCGCTGTTTCTCCAGCGTGCGCGGTGAGAGTCGCAGATAGTCGGCGGCTTCGTCGTTGGTCAGATAGCGTTGAGGTTGCACCGTCGTGGCGACGGCAGCGGCGGCAGGCCGCAAAGGAGCAGGACGCATGGTGAGAACCTCCATCGGTTGCAAAGCGCCGGCCACACAGCGCAACCGGATGGGGGCAGTCTCAGAAAGTGAAGCACTCCTGCTCAGGGTCGTTTTGCGCTTCCTGCAAAACGGCCCTTCTCGGGCGACGGCGTTTGTGCTAATCGGCGATAGCCGCCGCGCATCAATGCATGCCCGCGCCGCACGAGGCGGCGCACCTTGGAGCGCAGGCCGCCGTCGCTGTACCAATCGGCCACGGCATCCGGGCCGAACAAGCCTTCGGCCACCTCACGCAAGGACGCGCCCGCCTGGGTTGCGTCGAGCGCCTGCAAGGTGTGCAATTCCAATAGCGCGGCGGGCGTGGGCCTGGGCTTGGTATCGGCCAGGGTTGCGCCGGGCATATGACCGCGTGCAGGCGCGGCAGCGCCGCCGCGATGGGCATAGGCCACGGCCATGCCGTCCTCCAGGCCAGGCGCCAGCGCAAAGCGCAGGCAATGGCCGGGGCTACGCGCGATCAGCACCAACCCCTTCCCGTCATGGAGCAATTGCTTGTGGCCAGGGACGCGCCAAAACGCAAAGGCGGTGGCGTCCGGTGGTGGATCGGCATCCGGGTAGAGCTGCACCACGGCAGCATGTCCGGGCAGCCAGGCCGGATGCGCGTCACGCGCATCCAAGGCCGGGTCTTCCAGCAGGCGCAGCCCCCAGCGATGCGCCGCTGATGCTGCCGCCGGATGTATGTGGTGCCGACGATGGCGACGCAACCAGTCAAGTCGGTAATCGGGATGGCGGCGCAGGTACTCCCAGGCCAGCGCGAGCGCATCCAGCCACAAGATGTAGAGGTACGCGGCGGTGGGATACCAGTGCGCGAGATGGTGAGGATCGACCATGACGAAAGCTCCTGTCGGAATCAGGAACGCCGCCACGGCAAGAAGCGCGGAGCTATCGCATCAAGGTCAAACCATCTTCAGAACCGGGCTAAGCCGCAACCATTGGTAGTCAAGACCGATGGGCTCCGGGATATTGCGACATCCGTCCGAATGCGACGGCCGGATGACCCAAGAATGTCACGCGGCACAAAACAGCGTGCCGCAACCCGCATGAAAGATCGTGACTGTTTCAGTCACAGGCTCACGAGTTGGGTGCAACAGTGCGGATTGAGACCTGACAGGTCTGAAGCGAGACGGAAATAGTCTCAATGCGCCCGGCTTGGTCGGAGCGCGAACGGCTCAATCCAGGACAGCGCCGTTTTCCTGTGCCAGCCGCAGGTACTCCGACAGCGGCCGTACCGCCTGGAAATACCGGTCCCGCCTCACCGGCAGTTTGTTGGGCCCGACGATCGAGGCCAGAACAGACAACTTGATTTCGCCCAACTCCGGCATGCCAATGCCCAAATCCACCACGCCCCAAGCCGTGTCACTGTCCGCCGGATCGAGCGCAGCCAGCAACCAGGTGGCATGGGCATCCGGCGTGAACAGACGGATGACGGGCCACAGGTCAGTGCGCTGACCAGCAGCGCGGGCCTGGCCATTCGCCAGCAGTTGCACACGCTCGTCCTCGGTGATGAGTGGGTTCATGGGGGCAATCCCTTCGTTGCACGACTCCGCCAAAGCGTGAAGGCGCAAAGCCGCATCGGTGGAAGCGAGGAAAGACGTGAATGCGGTTCTGCGGCTCTGTCGGAAGACACGGAAGCGGATTTACTGATTTCCTCAGAAGCACAAATGAGCCCTATAGATTGTAGTCCTATAGGGCGCAATCGAATGTCATCTTGGGTTTTGGGGAGAAACCTTAGTTGGCGGCAAAGCACTCGTTGGCAACGGCATTGAAAACAGTCCGCAAGGCGCGCGGCCTGAGCCAGGAAGCATTTTCCGACGTATCCAGCCGCACGTACATGAGTTCGCTGGAACGCGACCTCAAAAGCCCGACCCTGAACAAGCTGGCCGAGCTGTGCGAGGTCATGCAGGTGCATCCCGTCACGCTACTGGCGCTGGCCTACACAGGCAGGAGCCCGAAACAAGCCGACCAGCTTCTGGCGCAGGTGCGGCAAGAGCTGGAGGCGGTGCTCAAGGCAAGCGCCGAAGCGTAGCTGCAGCCAACTTGCCGGCCGATCCGGCGCAGCCGGTTCGGCGGTGTTCAAGGCGCGCCAAGCTCTGCGCGGCGGGGATAGCCGCAAGGCTTCCCCTGGAGGCAAGCGAAGCGCGCAGCGCCCCAGGTGCGAAGTTGCGTGAGGGATAGCAGCCGGATGGCCGTGACGGCGAAGTCGGCACGGGGCGCAGCCCAATAGCCCGGCGGCGCCTTGCGCCGACACGCCATGGTGCTTTTGCAGTTGCAGCCCTGACCATAGCCATGACAGGCGCCGCCGGGGATGGACCAGTCCACGGTCTGGAGTCTGTCTTGCGATCAGCAGCACAGCGCCCCGCCGCGATGGGCGGGGCGCTGCGGCGGTCACGCCGCCTGCGGCTTGCTGCGCGACCAGATCAGGTCGTGTGTGCCGTCCTCGCCTTCGATCAGGCGGGCGTAGACCGTGGCCGGGAACGCAGGGTCGTCGAGGGTCACGGAGACGTAGTTCCGTCCGGTCTCGCTGGTCTTCTTCCACGCCGCGCCGATGTCGTGGCTGGCAGCCTGAACGCGGAAGTCCGGGGCTTTCTCGCTGTCCCCCTTGTCGTTGGGAACCAGCTTGACCTTGATGTTGAGCGTCAGGGTGCGAAGCGTGCCGGTGAAGCCGTCTTTGTCTGCGGTGAAGGTGCCGATGTTGGCCATGATGAAACTCCTTTCGGTTGAACAAGGTTCGCGCCCATCGCGTCCTTGTTGTGATCCGGCCGGCGGGGGACGGGCGGGCTGCACCGCTTGCGGCCGCAACGCAGTGGAGGGCCGGGAGGCGAAAAGAATTTGCCGCGCGAGGAATGCGCGCAGCGCAGGGGAAATTGTTTTCGCCAGACGGTTGCAGCCATGAAGGCCGAGGCGCAGCCGCGCCACCGCCAGGATTCACAATGAGACAAGGACGCCTTGGGCCGAACCGCTCCGAAAGGAAGCATGGCCGGCTGGGTATCCCCGCACGAAGGCTTCAACGGCTCGTTCCCCGACGCGGGCCAGGTCAATATCCCGACGACAGGCGAGAACGCCCCTGCCGCATTCTGCGGCGCCGGTCTTGACGCGTTGCGTGGAAGCTCCATAGCGAGGTCGGTCGGCGGTCCGTGAACCGTCCTTCGTGACGTGATGGGCAAGAACCGACAGCGTTGAGGACGACACTCATCCGCACAACCTGCCGCAGCAAGGTCCGGCGTATCCGCCGCGCCCTGCCCATGGCGGCGGGGCGCTGCGCTGGCCTCGCCGATCCGGCACAGCCGGTTCGGCGGTATCGAGGGGCGCCAAGCAACATGCGGCGGGGATAGCCCGCAGGGCTTTCCCTGGAGGTAAGCGAAGCGCGCAGCGCCGCAGGCGCGAAGGCGTGAGGGATTGGAGCCAAATGGCCGTGACGGCAAAGACGGCGCGGGGCGCAGCCCGAAAGCCCGGCGGCGCATCGCGCCGCCACGCCAGGCTTCCGAAATTGCGATAGTGCCGCAGGTCAGCTACATGAAGAAACTGCCTTGATCAGAGTAACCAGCGGGCTCGATCGCCACATCCGCAATGCGCGACTGAATGGCACGCTTGCAGTGGACATTCTCGCCACCGTCCTGAATCCAAGCCCCCAGGCGCCGCTCCATCCAGCCACAAGCTACGGCGCCCCCGCTACTCAAATCGCAATACCACTCCGGCTGAATGTCAGCTTTCCGGGGCTTGAGAACCACATTGATGGAAAGCTCGCCACCGCTGATGGCATCCACACTGGCAACCGCCGGCAGATCCCCGTCGAACATGAAACGATAGGTGCTGCGCGCGCAGTGATGGCTGTCCTCGGCACCGCCGGGCCACCAGTTTTCGCCCTCCGACAGCCCGAACAGGCGCTGTTGGAGGCCGGCGTTGACCGCCGCCACCATCAGATTTCGCCAAACCCACCAGCGCGCGCTCCGCTGCGTTCGCAGTGGGAAAGTCTTGAACGGCGAATAGGAGTGCTCGAATTCCGGCAGCAGCCGCAGGTCCTCGGGAGCGGCGTAGCCGAACTGCCGCAGGCGCTGCACCAGCCGGGCATTGCTCGGCTTCTGCGCCTGGGCAGTCGCGTGGCCAGCAAGGGCTGCGCGTAGCGCCGCATGGGTATTGAATCCCAATGCCGCAGCAACCGCTTCGCTCAGGTGGGACGAAGAAACACCTTTCACGCTGCGCTGCGCCCTCTGCTTGAGGGTGCGCAAGGCAGTTTCGGAAACGAAAAACGTCGAGACAGTCATGCCAAATTCCTCAGTGACTGGTCGAAGTCTGCCGATTACGCATCGACCGGGGAATAGGCACGGTCAGCGAAGGGGAAGCGTGGAAACGTCGTTTAACCCGGCAGCAGGTTCAGCGTGACGCGGCTGTAATTTTCATTATACCGCATGGCCGCCAGCACTGACACGGCGTTTTGCTGTGGGCTTTGGAACCGGGCGCGGCCACTGCTGCGCCCGGATTTTTGATTCCACCGGCCCCAGGCCGGAACGACTCGAGGCCGATGCTGATCGCGGTATTCCTTCGTGTCGATGAGCCACCGCACGGCACACGGTAAGGCGCGGCCCATGATGGGGTGAATATCCGTGAGGTCGACGCGGGCCGTCCAACCCAGCGGCGGACGGTAGCCGCGCATGTCGCCATCGGCGGGCGCGCACTGCGCGGGAGCATAGACCGCTGCCATGCTTCGGAGGCTCATGTTGGTGCGGGTTGGGCATGGTCTGGCTCCTTACAGAGCAGCGCCCCGGCCGAAACCAGGGCGTTGCTCTGCGGCAGGGTCACGCGGCCAATGCCTCGGCTGATTCATCCGCCACGGTGGCGGCCACTTCCGCGTCGTCCTGCGCCGCATCCTGCGGCCCTTCCTCGGGCGTATCCGTCTGCGTGCCTTCAGTCTTGAAGATGGCGGGCATCCAGCCCGTGCCATCGGCCAGCCGCTCGGCTTCGCTGGCAATGTCGGCCTTCCTGAGCTTCGCCAGCCGGTTGATGTGCTCCGGTGCGAACTCCCCCAGGGCTTGCAGGACCACGGCCTTGGAAACGTGCTTGAAAAAGCCTTCGCCTGTCGGCTTCCACCATGCAGCCATGTCCAGCCCCATGGCCTGCGCCAGTTCCTCGCCCGGCTGGTGCCGCGTGGCGCGGGGCGTCACCACGTCCACCGTGGAGGCCACGCACACAGCCAGCAGCTTGACCAATTCGCCCTGCTCCATCGCCAGCAGCGCGGCGAACAGTTCAGCACAGTCCTCGGGCAGCTTGCCGCCCCATGCCTGCTGCAATTCGCGCAGCGCCACGGCGGCAGGCGATTCCGGCCAGTCCGGGGCCATGCCTCCCAGACGGTCTTGCACCGTCAGGCGCACGCCCAGCGGCAGATCGTGCCCGTAGTGGCGATCCTGCAGGACGGTTTGCACCATGCCATGCACAAGCGCAGCCAGCGCCACCTGCGGATGCCGTGCGACTTCGATTTGCAACGCGGCGGTGCGGTGGGCACTCAGGCGCTGGGCCAGCCGGTCGGAGATTGCGGCCTTGGGCGCTGCGTTGCTCTCGCCTTCGTCGTCGTTCTCGGCTTCGCCCTCCACGCTGCCGGAACCCTGCCGCAGCTTTTCCAGCGTGCGCAGTGCCTTGGCCTCGGCTTCGCGCAGGCAGCCCGCGATGAATCACGGCCTCGCCATTGCGGTCGATGGTGACGATGGCACCGGCTGCGGCCCGCACGTTCGGGGCATAGTCCAGCAAGCCATCCACCAGTGCCTGCAACTGCTGGCCCAGGCGCTCGCCCTCCTCCTGCAAGGCTTCGGCCTTGTCCTCGTCATCGGCTTCCATCGCGGCATCCACGGCCTTGCCAATCGCCTGCATCTTTTCTTGCAGCTTCTCGATGCGCAGGGCATCGCGCTTGCTCGGCGTGCGGCGTTCCTTCGGGGCACGCTGGAAGGCTTGCAGGTCGGCATAGGTCATGGCGGGCGTGGCGTCCACCCATGCCCAGCCCTCGGCGCGGATGGTGTCGGCCATGCTCGCCAGCTTCTGGCGCACCAGCGTTTCCAGCAATGCGGCATCGTTGAGGTACACGCCCGCATCGCCTTCCGCGAACAGGTCACGGCGGATGCCGCCGCCCGCCTGCTCGTAGGCATCCAGCCCCACGAAGCGCGCCAGCGGATGGGATGCCCCGATCTCGCGCTCGGTCAGGCGTTCGCGCAGCGCGGACGGACTGCGCTGCCACTGCGGCGCATCGTAGAACGCGGCGTCTTGGGAGGCATGATCGTCGGTAGCAGCCAGCGCCATGAGTTGATCGAGCCTGACGGCATCGGCCCGGTAGTCGGCCATCAAGCGCGGCGAAACGTTCGCCAGCTTCAAGCGGCGCTGCACCACCAGCGGCGTGACGGCGAAGTCTGCGGCAATGTCCTCGATGGGTCGGCCTTCGGCCACCAGCGCGGCAAACGCCTCGGATTGGTCAGCCGGGTGCATCGCTTCGCGCTGCACGTTCTCTGTCAGGCTCACGGTCCGGGCGCTGGCGTCCCGCACCAGCAGGCAAGGCACCTCCCAATCGCGGTCAATGCGACGCTTCTTCGCCAGCAGCTTGAGGGCCGCGAGGCGACGGCCACCGGCCACCACTTCGTAATGCTCGCCATCGGCGGCAAAGATCACAGTCAGGTTTTGCAGCAGGCCCACGCGGGCGATGCTCGCGGCCAGCGCATCCACGGATGCGCCTGCGGTCTTGCGCACGTTGCGGCGTGAGGGACGAAGCTGCGACAGCGGCACCAGAATCAGGTTCTGCGCCGGGGCGGCGATTTGCAGCGCGGCGGTGGTGAGAGCTTGGGATTCGGTGCGGCGAACTTGGGTAGTGGCGTTCATGGTGTATCTCCAATCAAATGAAATAGACAGGGAATGGAGGGGAAACCGCCCCTCCGGCGGGGGAACGGTTCAGGCTTTGAGGGCCCGCATGCCATCGGCCAGCAGCCACAGGGCGCGGTTCAGGCGAATATCCGAATCAATGCCCTGCACGGGGCGGGTTTGCTGCCTTCGGCCGTTGGCGGCGCGGCCGGACAATCCGCCTTTGGTCAAGTTCTCCTGCGTGCGGTTGAACACGCTCCACAGGTCCAGGCGGCGGTCGTCGAACCGGCGCGGCATCAGGATTTGCGTTTCCGTGATGGGCGCAGGCTTGTCGGGGTCGTCGTACTTGAGGGCCAGCGCGGCGCGGGCGAACACTTCGGATTCCCCTGCGTCCAGCGTGATGGCCTGCATGGTTTCGCGGGATTCCTGCGCACGCTCGAATCCGCCCAGCACCTGATAAGCGCCCTCGATCACATGCCCGGCCACGTCGCCTTTGTGCGGCACGCGCACATCGCCCACGGTGTCGCCGCAGACAAGGTCGTTCTGGCAAACGAAGCGGAACATGCCACCCAATAATTGATAGCTGCTCGTGCCGTCGTGCGAGTTCAGCAGGATTATTTCGTTGGCTTCGCGGGCGTTGATCTGGTTGGCATGGCGCAGCCGCAGCATGTGTTTCGTGTGCTCGCGCCGGCCCTCGTGACGCACGCGGGTTTGGCAGGCCATGAAGGGGTGAAAACCCTCCTTGCGAAGCGCGGTCAGCACCGCCGCCGTGGGGATGTAGCTGTACCGTTCGGAACGGCTTCGGTGCGGGGCATCCGCGAAGATGGACGGGGCCACCCTGCGAATCTGGTCATCGGACAGCGGGTGATCGCTGCGCAGCGCCGGGGAATGGGGCGCAAACCGGGAAGCAAGTTGCATGATCGTTCTCCTGACAAAGTTGGCTGTTGAAAAAAACCGCACACCGGATTCCTAGATTCGGAGCCCAGCCTTTCGGCTGTTCGGTGCGGTCGGCACGAAGAACCCGGTTGGCCTCGTTGCCACCGTCTTTCCTGAGTTCATCGCCCGCGACGAAAGGGAGAGCGCGGCCGGGCGCCGTCAAGGGAAACCAGCGCAGGGTGGGTGCGGCCCGCAGGCGCAGCCGAGGACACGGCCCTGCGCGCCTTGATGGCGCCCGGCCGCGGGCTACAGTCGCGGACAAGGTGATGAAGTCAGGGAAGACGGCTGGACATGGCAACGGCCTTCCCCATGCGCCGATCGCACGGCAAGCGAAGCGCGCAGGCCCGAAGCTGGAAGCCGGGCCGGAGGCGTCAGCCGAGCGGAGCGAGCAAACGATGGAAGCCCGAATGGGGCGAGCCGCCGCAGGCGGCTCGATGCGCCAGCACGAGGGCGCGACCGGCCATATGCCATTGGCCGGGGACGCCCATGACGCCTTGGAGAGACCGATGTACCTGGAGCAAGACTTCGCAGCATCGCTTCAGGTACCGACAGAACCCCAGTGCTTCAATATGCTGCCAGCATGTCCATCAGCCACGACCGTCCATGACATTGCATCCCCTCACCTCTCCCAAGAACGTCTGCGAAGAGCTCCTCATGGAGGAAAAGCGGTACAACGCCGAGCACGACATCCTGTCCAGCGAAAGCGCCGTGGCGGATCGGCTTCTGGCCAGAGGCCTGGAAATGACCCCGGCCTATGAGGAGTTGCACAGCAAGCTGCACCAGCATCCGAAGGCCCTCAAGACATTTCTGGGACTGGTTCTGACTGCGGCAGCACTTTGGAATCCCGAGAAGATCGCGGAAGCGCGCAATGCGCGCAGCGAACTAACTAAGGTGAATCAGCAGATTGCCAGGCAAGCTGCCGAATTGGCTGAACTGCTACAGCAGCGCTCGGATCTCGGCAACACGTCAGGCTTCCGGACGGATACGCACTACCACGTCTGTGATGTGATCCAGGCATCTTCCCAGCAGAACTACGGATTCAAAAACTATGTGCAGGAGCGTCTCGAAAATCTGCAAGGACAGTTCGATCTCAAGTACTGGCCCACGTTGAGCGACTTCGCCCGTGAACTGGCTCGCGATGCCGCGACGGCGGTTGCACAGGCCTCCGATCCTTTGACGGCGGCAGCAACGGCCGCCTCGCGGGCTTCTCGGGCCGATTTCTTCAAGGCCCTGTTCGCGAGCATCGAAGAGAACAGCGCCCGGAGTTTCGGCCACCTTCCCCATGGGCTGCAGATCAGCGACAGCACGTTCGCCATGTTGGTGAACTGCGCGCTGGATCTCGACGCGGATAGCATGGTGGACGGGCCCTACGTGAAGCGTCTGCGTCAACGCGAGCGCGAAGGTGCCAAGTGATGCTTCAGCAAGGAAAGGACGGCGATGGCGCACGATTCGAGCATCTGGCGGGTGGACACCGAAGCCGCACCGGCGCGTCCCACGCCCCATGCCGACACCGTGCCGTTGACATGGGCGCACGACTCGAGCACCGGTGAGCCGCGCTACATCCACGACGCTGAAGTCGTCGACGGAAACGCCGAATGCCAATGCCCGGCCTGCGATCTTTCGCTGACGCCGGTGTTGGCGGGGCAGCCCCTGCGCAGGAATCCTACGGCGCATTTCCGGCATCCCAAGGGGGCCCAGAAGGATGACTGCACCCTCGTTGCCGCGCGGCTAGCCGCGATCCGGCATCTGCAGGAACGGGGCTTCATCGATCTGCCCAGGCGCCGGATGTCGGCCAACGCCATCGGCTTCAGCGGCCAGGGCTACGAAGGCTGGGTCGAGAAGCCCGGAGAGCGCGTCTCCATCACCAGCGCGGTGCTCCACGACCACGCCACAGCGCTGTTAACGCTGGATGACGGCCGCGAATTCCTGGTCGACCTCACGGGGCAGCGCGATGCCGGCACCGATGGCCAAGGACGGGCCGTCGTCACGCTGTTCCTCTCCGATCCCGCCATTGCGATGATGTCGCCGGACGAGATCCGCGCGCGGCTGCGCCTGCTTCCCGACATCCGCTGGTGCGCGCACTGGGACGACCTGGCGTTGCAAGCGGCTGCGAGCGCGCAGGCCGAACAGGCCGCGCGCGAGGCCATGGATGCCTGGGACGCCGCAGACGAAGCACAATTCCATCAGCATCTGCCCCCGGACCTGGAGCCATCCGCTGCCCAGCAATGGCGCCGCGAGACGTTGTTGCACAGTGAAGTCAAGACGATCCTTGAACAGGCTTCGCAGATTGCGACGCCCGGCCTCCATGCCAAATTGATCCGCTACGCCCCGGACGAGTTCAGCGGTGAATGGGAAGAGAACACGCTTCGCGTCGGGTGGTGGACAGCCTCCACGACGCTGTCGCTGGAAACGACCCAGTTGGAACAGCATCAGGGCAGCATCGTCCCCGACGTCATCTGCACCCTGCGCGAGCCTCGGCCATTCATCTTCGGGGACACTGAAATCTGGCTCGATGATGACTTCGAAGAGTTGATAGAAGACACCCACAGCAGTCAGCGCTGGCCGCAGACCTTGCTGATCGAGGTCACCGTGACCCACGGCATCGATCAGGAGAAGCTGCGCCGCATCCAGGCGCTCAATACGCCGACGCTGGAAATCGACATAGGCTCGCTCGGTGGCCAGGTGACCCGGGAGGGCCTGCGCCACCTGGTGGTAAACGAAACCATCGGCAAGCGCTGGGTGCATCACCCAGCCCTGCGGTGGAGCCACCAGATCCTCAAAACGAAACTGGACCAGCATCCGGTCACGGTACGGTTTCAGGAGCGCCTGGCTGAGCTGAGACGCCCCCGCTTGCTCGCGACGCCGGCGTCGGAGTGGGCCAGGATCTATCTTGCCGCCGCCACGGAACTCCTCGACACCAACACCCGCATCAACAAAGCCCGGCGTGCACATCGGGGGCCGGCCCCAGAACCCGACCCATTGGGGGAAGACAGCGAGCCCTAGCTGCGGCTCATGGAGGCCGCGGAAGCCCTGGCCGCACATGGCTACCCAGGCGGTGCTGCCCACGAGATGGTGGGTGGCGCCGGCATCGTTTCGCGGCTGCTGTCGATCCAGCACAACCGGGGCATCGGCTATGCATTCAGTACCGGTTACCAAGTGCTCAATGCCATCATGCAGAGCAGGCCCGGCTACCAGCACTGGCACACGCTGTTTCTCATGGCCGTCAAGGCCTACGGCCTAGACGCGCGGCTCACCCCAGGGCAAGTCGAGCGCTATGGCTCCTGGCGACAAGGCGTCATCGACAAGGTGAACGCGGGTGACAAGACGCACCTGCGGCCCGGGCGCCATGACGCGCTGCTCGGTGTGCTTTTCCCCGAGATGGCACCGCGTCTTGCCAACGGCTATGGCCGAAACCCGCAGTCCGAGTAACGCGCCAAGGCAGTGCGTCTCCCGGCACAATGACACCAACGATGGACATACGAGAGCTACAGGACGAGGAACTTATTGCGCTGGCCCGCGAATGGAGACAGCGATCGCTTCGTGGAGAAAGGGATGCGCGCGGCATGGCGCACGAACTGGAGCGCGAAGTGCACCGCCGTTTTGGCATGCCCAGGAATGATGCGCCACATCCGCTGCCGAAGGTGCGCCTCCTGGCCGAACTGCCCCGGACACAGCAGCCACGCTGGAAGGCTTGGTGACTGCGTCCGTTGGTGCTGGAAAGAACCCGAAGGCACCTTCTGACCATCCCCGCATGGAAGAACCCCGCAAGGTGTGCCGCCGGCGGCGCACCAGATGCTGTCGCACTTCAAGGATGTGTCCTGGACTGCCATGAACTCGATCGTGCATGGCGGCATCCATCCGCTGCGGCGCAGCGCCGATGGCTTTCCCGTCGATCTCGCGCCGCAGGTGCTGCGCGACTCCAATGGGCTGACCACCATGACGGGCATGACGACGGCGGTCCTCACCGGCGATGAGGCGGTGGCCAAGCTCATAAGCAAGATTCAGCCGGCCTTCGCCGACTGCCTACCGGATCTGTTGAGATCTTGAACAGGGCACCTTGTGACGCCCCATGTCATATCAGTGGACGATTCGGCCAACGTGTCGTGCATCACGCACATAGGCGCTCAATCGCTTCTCCGCACGAAAGTGCAGATCACGCTCGATTGGCAGACCCAGGCGTCCACGCACCGAAGCCAATTCGGCCAAGCTGACCCAACCCAACTCAGGCATCCCCAGGCCCAGATCGCAAAGCCCAAATGCATGGTCGTGGTTGTCAGGATCGATCTCAGTTAGCAGCCAGGTTGCGCCGGCGTCGGGCGTGAACAGTTTGACCACAGGGGCCGGATCGAAGTCCGGGGTTTCCAAGGATTCGCGGCCGTTGGCTAGCAGCAACATGCGTTGCTCGTCGGTAATGAATGCGCAGTTCATGGTGAACTCCTGAAGGATGCCGGGCGGAATTGCCCAGCCCTTCCGGGTCGCGGTGGAGCGCAAGCAGTCAGGGGGCCACGACGGCCGCAGGCCGCAAGCGTGCAAGGCACGCGCCGCCCTTGACGGCGAGCACACCGTGGCACGATCAAGGCCGTAGCAAGCCACCCAATCGCCACGTACGCCGACCTACCTCCCGAGCAAGCGTAGCGCGTGAACCAAAGAGCCACGCAAGGGATCGGAACCCCGGGGCAATGCTCAAGAGCGTGACGACGCGAGAATGCGCTGACACGCCGCACTTACGAGCGAATCTTCTGGCTCAAATAGTGAAAGATCGTTCGAACCGCATTGACGACCAGTTCGCCCTCAGCCCGTTCAACGATGTATTCGTTGGGATGGGCGACGCTTCCATGGTTGCGTAGGGTATTGAGCGCATCGAGAACAGATGCGAACGACCCTAATACTCTGCCAATCTCACCATCATGTTCCCCCAACGACTGCAACGCGGGATGGTGAGCACGAAGCGCCTTGTAGGCCTGTGTGAGCGTGGCCCCGTCGGGGAGCGAGATCGCACAGTCGTGGCAAGTCGACTTCAGGTAGCCATGCATGGCGGTGTGAAGGCGGTCGATCGCACTCGGCGCCCCAGATGTAGAAAGCAAGTGATCGGCATCTTGCAGAGCACGGCGCACGACCTCTGAGGCCGAGACTGTCGGCAGCACAGCGGGAACATGCCCCGCCTGATAACCCATTTCTATCAGCTTGGCTGCCTGTTCCCGCTCGAGATGCGGACGAACCTTGGGATGATCTACGACGGCAACCAAGGCCTGAGTGCCGTTATTTGCAAAATGCTCAAGCGCCTGAAAGATACAAGCACCGTAGTCGTCATCCCCAAACCCTAGACTTCGGAGCAGCCGAGCGTGTCCACGAATGTAGTCATGGCACCCTGTCAGGTAGCCAAGCTCATGCCAATCCGACGAGTTGAATTCGGCCAGCATGGCGCGCTGCATCGCCAGTACGAGCGGGCCGCGCCATACCGAATCCCCTAACAATTCATAGTTCATTCCTGCCCCTTGAAATGAACAATCTGACCCTGCCTCGATTTCACGTACTCCAGAAGTTACCAACTTCTTGCTGTACGTGAAATCGAGGCAGGGTCAGACCGCATCCGCAGTGCCTGATCTCTCCTTCCTTGAGCCGGGTCACAAAGATGCGGCGCAGCTCATCGACCTGACGAACCACCTTTGCAAGCACCGCCTGGATACGTTGATCTTGAAGATGGTGGATCGAAGGAATACGCCTGATCTCGTCGCCCTCGCGCGTCCGCCACACGCCAGTGTTGAGTGCGCCAATGGTGTCCTCGACCGCCTGCTGAAAGGCAGGCAAGGAGCTTTCCTGTTGAAACGGCGTGCGAAAGGCCGGCCGATCAAACACGGCCGTCATCAATTGCAGCGCATCGGCATCCGAAAGGTCGGGGAAGTCGTCCACGAACTTTCGGATCTCCGCTTCAGCATCGGGAAACTCGATACCTTGGACGAAACGATGCAGCAGGTACTCGGCACGAAGCCGCAGGTTTTCCTCGAATTCCACGCCGGACCATATCGTCACATGAGCAACCCCAAGAGAAGCTGCTGCTTGCTCGATTCGTGTTCGGCTGGCGTCCGAAACAGCGCCGCGAGAGACGAACTTGAAGGCATTCGGCGTCCCGTCAGCGGCCTTGAGCGCCTTGGTCATATCGCCCTTGGCCTTCGCCAAGGTCAGTGTGTCCCGGTTGGCGCATTGGATGATGGTTTTGCGTGCCGGCTGGTCATCGAATGGCTCGATGCCCGAGATGTCCCGCCCTTGGTCGCCTCCCGATTGGCCGTGCCAGATCAGGTCACGCCAGCCAGCGCGTACATGGTACGCAAAGACCAGGCGCTCAAACTGAGTGCCGCTGTAGTCTTCGAAATGAATCGGAGAAACCGTTACCGTCGCCATGCTCTCCCCCCTTTCCCTTGGCCATTTGTCTTCAGTACGCCTCTCTACGCTCCTGTGAGTTTCCGCGATAGCCGGTGAAAGCCACCATATCGTCATACGGTGGCAAGACATATCGCCGAACAACCATGGAGTTCGACATGGAGAATAACCCGTCAGGAAAAATCGGCCGGGACAGCAGCGCAGCCATGCGACCGCAACCTACATCCCTCCCCTTGCCGGGCTCGAACGCCTACGACGATCTCCCGCAGTTCCCGAAACACGGCGCGCTGCCATTTCGTCGCACCATCCGCCGTCATGAGCTGCGGCAGATCGTCCCACTGGCCGAAACGACGATCTACGAAATGGAGCGCCGCGGCGAATTTCCACGGCGCTTCAATCTGACGCAGCGCTGCGTGGTGTGGGATCTGGCCGAAGTGGAAACCTGGATCGAGGAGCGCAAGCAAGCCCCTCGCATCAGCGCCGGCAAGCCGGATGTCCACCTACGAAAAACACGCCCTGTTCGGGCGGGTCCGAGTCAGAAATGAGATCAGCAAGAGCCTCATCCAACAAGAGTTTCCAATACCTTGGAAGCCGAGCGCGATAGGCGCCGCCCCTCCTTGGCCACATTGACCTGCAAGGCAACGCACGCCACCTCCAGAACATCGCTGGCCAGCGTATAGCTGCCCTTGGCCTGCAGCCAGGCCAACACATCCGCCAAGTGCCAGATCGATGCACTGCCCTCATGCACCGGTGCCGGAAAGCTGCCCGGATAAGCCAGCATCAGCTTGCGCATGTTCTGCCGCGACACACCCACGATGTCGGCCACATCGGTCAGTCCGACAAGATCCGGCGCGACCTCGATCAGCTTTGCCGACGGTACGGCGCTTCGCACGTCGGCCAGCGCGCTGCGCACCGCCGCGTCCGCGCTGTCCGCCTCGCGAACGAACTCCAATGCGAGTCGCCCCGGCTGGCCAATGCCCACCAGGGCATCGTCGCAACCTGCCTCGCCCAGGCGCTCGACCAGCCCATCCGGGTCTCGGTCATCATCGGCAAGCTGGTATTTCAGGGTAAAGGTGTATTCCATCGCGCTATTCCTCGACATCGTCGGCCGCCTCCTGCTGCGCGCGGTGCGTCGTGCAGTTGTCCACGACGCGCCGCAAGGCGCGTGCGTGGTTCCCCGGGTTCTTCGGCGTGCTCCACACGCTGGTGATACAGAACTCGCCGCAGCGGCACTCCGCGTCGTTGTACGGGCAATAAATCCGCCCCCAGGCGTGGCTGCCACCAACTTCCACGCGCCAGCTCTGCCCTTCGGCATGCCTGAGTGCGTCCTCGACCTCTTTCTTTGGATGAGGGGAACGGGCCATCAGCAATCTCCAGTATGGGAATAATCGGCTGGGTTGTCAAGTGACAACCCATCCTCTATGTCAGGCCATCGCACTCAACACCGGCACGATAAAGTTCTCCGGCATCAGCTTTGGCACGTAGGTCCGTCCGTCGATCCAGGCATCGACCATGCTGGCCCACTCCTGCAGCATGTGGCGCCGCTGCTCGGCGTATTCGGCCTTGTTGTAGATCGACCGCGAGGAACGCCCCTCCTCGTGCGCAAGGCACTTCTCGATCCAGTCGCGGTTGAACCCGATCTCGTTGAGCAGCGTCGAGCCCGTGCGGCGCAGATCGTGGACGGTGAACGGCTCCAGAGGCAGGCCTGCAGCCTTGGCCCGCTGCGCGACGATCTGAGTGACCCGGTTGAGGGTCGCGTGGGACATGCAGCGGTCGGAGTCGTAGCGCGACGGCAGCACGAACTTCGAGCCGGCCGCGCAAGTGTGCAGCGCCACCAGGATGTCCAGCGCTTGGCGCGACAGGTAGACCACATGCGGGTTGCGCCCCTTCATCCGCTGCTTCGGGATGGTCCAGGTCGCGGTCTCGAAATCAACCTCGTCCCAGGTGGCCTCGATCAGCTCGCTCTTGCGCACCAGCGTTAGCAGAATCATGCGCAGCGCCAAACGGATGGTCGGATACGTGGCCACCGACTCCATCTGCCGCGACATCAAACGGATCTCCAGCGGCGACAAGGCGCGGTCCTTGGGTACGAAGGTTGCAATCGAGGCCGCGCCCACGTCGGCCGCCGGGTTGTCCACCTTCTCCCCATGCAGGATGGCGAAGGCATAGACCTGCTTCACGATGTCGCGAACATGCACCGCGGTGGCCGGGGCGCCCCTCCCCTTCACCTTGCCGCACAAGGCGCGCAAGTCGTCGGCGGTGATTTCGTTGAGCAGACGATTCTGGAAGGCCGGCAGGATGTCCCGATCGACGATGCTCTTGCGCATCGCTCGCGTGCTGTCGGCCATCCGGGCGCTGGCCAGCCATTGGGCGGTCATGTCGCCGAAGTTCTTGGCGGCGGTCAGGCGGCGCTTCTCGCGCTGTTTCTCATGCGCCGGGGACTTGCCCTGGGCGACAGCCTTCTTGGCATCCAGCAGCTTTTCTCGGGCCATCGCCAGCGAAATGCCCGCCGGCCCGTAGCGGCCAATGGTCAGGGTCTCGCGGCGGCCGTTGAGACGGTAATCGAAGCGGAAGGTGACGGTACCGGTGGGCGATACCGTCACGTACATTCCGTCCCGGTCAGAAGCCTTATAAGTCAAGGACTTAGGCTTCAAATTGCGCAGTGCGGTGTCGGTAAGCATCGAGGTTTTTCCTCCTGTTCATGACGGCTTTTACCGTCAGGGGTCAGGATGTTGGAGCCGATGGAATATTGACCTCCTGGTTCCCCTGCTCAAACGCCCTAAAATTGCGGTGCACAACCGAAGTAGACCTATCGAATTTCGCTCTAGACCTAACGATGCCCGTCAAGACACCGGCCAGCAAGCGCAGCACCCTTACCGACGTCGCCGCCTTGGCCGCGGTGGATGTCTCCACCGTCTCGCGCGTGCTGTGCGGTGACAAAAATCAGCGCGCCAGCGAAGAGACGCGCAAGCGCATTGAGGCCGCGGCCAAAAAGTTGGCCTATCAGCCGAATCTGCAGGCGCGCAGCCTGCGCACGGCGCGCACCTACACCCTGGGCATCGCGGTGCCACAACTGGACAATCCGGTGTACGCAGACATCATCTTGGGTGCAGAGCGAGGCGCGCGCGACCTTGGCTATTCGCTCCTGATCGCCCACATTGAGCAGCCGGGTGACAACGAAGGTGCCTATGAGCGCTTGGCGCGTATCAACCGGGTGGATGGTCTGCTAGTGACGACGCTGGACGAGAACAGTGTGATGTTGCGCGCCGTGAAGCGCGCCAAAGTGCCTTTCGTGCTGCTCAATCGCAAGGTGCAAGGTGTGCGCAATTGCATCTACTTCGACAGCCGCACCGCAGCACGCATGGCGGTAGATCACCTGATCGGATTAGGGCACCGCCGCATCGCGCACCTATCTGGCCAAGTGAACCCCTCCACCGGTATCGGCCGCTACGCTGGTTACTGCGACGCACTTGCTGCGGCAGGCATTGCACTGGAATCGGATCTGGTACAGGTTTCGGGCTATACGATGGCAGGTGGGGCGCAAGCGATGCTGACTATCCTCAACCGCCAGGGACCGCGCCCGACAGCGGTCTTCGCGCTAACCCTGTCTGCGGCGGCCGGTGCGATGAAAGTGCTGCACGCCGAAGGTATCCGTGTACCTCAAGACATGTCTCTCATAACGGTGCACGACGGCCCGATTGCCGAGGTGATGTTCCCGCCGATGTCGACCGTGACAATGCCTGTCGAGCAGATGGGTTTCGACGGCGCGCAGGCCTTGATCGCATTGATCGACGGCGACCTCCCGCGCGTGGACAGACAACTGGCACCCATGGGGCTGATGCTGCGCCAGTCGACGGCCCCTCCTTCTCGGTAGTGGTTCAGGTAGTCTTGACCATCCGCCCTAAAAGATCGGCGCGCTGCAGCGCCCACACGATGCGCGCGGCATCGGCCTTAGGAAAGAGGTTGCCGATGTAGGGGGCGGCGCAAGTCAGGCGGGCCATCTCGGCGAGTTCCTCCGCGATGACCGCAGTCAGACCGAGGTCGGCCCAGCACACCGGTAGACCCAACGACGCCACAAAGCGCGCATGGTCCTTTATCTCGATCTCAGGCCGATCCTCGGCCACCAGTTGCACAACCGTGCCGAACGCCACCAACTCGCCATGCAACCAGCGCGCCAGCGCGGGGTGCGCCGTGAAGCCGCGCGTCAACGCGTGGGCCAGAGACAACCCGCCGCTCTCGAAGCCCAGGCCCGACAGCAGTACCGAGGCTTCCACGACACGCTCCACTGATGCGTCGGGCGACTGGGTCTGCGCCACGCGCGCCAGCGCGGCCGCGCCGTGCTCGAGGATGGTTTCGTAGCACAGCCGCGCCAGCAAGCGTGCCGTGGGCAGCGAGGGCGTGCCAAAGAAGTTGAGGCCGCCGGCCAGGTGGCATTGTTCGGACTCGAACTTCTTGCTCAAAGCGTCGCCCAGGCCAGCCGCGAAAAAACGCGCGGGCGCGCGCGCCACGATACTCGTGTCCACCAGCACGGCGTCGGGGTTGCGCGCCAGCATCTCCACACCGGCCACACGGTGGGCGTCGTCGTAGAGCACGATGAGCCGGCTGGTCGGCGAGTCGTTGGAGGCGATGGTCGGCACCACCACCAGCCTCGCACCGCATGCCTTGGCCACACCCTTGGCGGTGTCGATGGTCTTGCCGCCACCCAGCGCCACCACAATATCGGCCCCGCTCGGTCCCACGGTGGTCGCCTCTTGCGCCAGCGCGGCGATCACGCTGCTGGAGCACTCGCCGGGAAAGCGCAGGAACGTGGCCTCGTGCCCGCCCGAACGCAGGGAGGTGCGCAGCGCCTCGCCGACGGCGGCCCACACGATGTCGTCACTGATGACCACGATGGCATGGCATCCCAGCTCCGTCACCAGGGGCGCCAGTTGTGCGATTGCGCCGGGGCCCTGGATGTAGCGGCCGGGGAAACCGATGGCCCGCACCGTGATGTCTTCGTTCATTCCTCACCCCAATAGAAGTCGCGGCGGCCGCCATCCAGGCAGACCAACTCGCCATTGATGAAACCGGCCTGCGTCGAGCACAGGAATGCCACGAGCGCGGCCACCTCCTGCGGCTGGCACAGGCGCCCGACCGGATTCTGCCGGCGCAGCAAGTCACGCATCGCGGGGTTGAACTGCGCGATGAGCTCGGTCTCCACATAGCCCGGCGCGATGGCGTTGGCTGTGATGCCTTTGGGGCCCACCTCCTTGGCCAGCGTCTGCGTGAAGCCCGCGATGCCGGCTTTGGCCGCCGCGTAGTGCGACACGCCGGGTCGGCCACCGCCAGTGAAGTTCATCGACGAAGTGTTGACGATGCGCCCGAAGCCGCCTGCCGCCATCAGAGGGATGGCCCCGCGCGACCACAGGAAGGTACTGCGCATGTGCACATGCACCATGAGGTCCCAGGCCTGCGCGGGCATGGTTTCCACGGAGTAGGCCGGTTTGACGCCGATGCCTGCGTTGTTCACCAAGATGTCGAGCCGGCCGAAGCGCTGCTGCACCGCAGCCAACACGCGGACCACGTCGGCTTCGTTGGTCGCGTCGCCCACATAGGCTTCGGCCCGCGCTCCGGCGGCCACGAGTTCGGCCCCACTCGCATGGGCCGCTTCGGGGTCGCGGTCGACGATGGCGATCTGCGCGCCCTCGGCCGCCAGCGCCCGCGCTTCCGCCAGCCCAATGCCCCGGCCCCCGCCGGTGATCAAAGCCAGCTTGCCTTTCAGTCCGAAGTTCATGTTTCTCAGCCCTTCATGGCCCCGGCCGCCAGCCCCTGGATGAAGTATCGGCTGAGGAAGGTGAACAGGATCAACAAAGGCAAGGCTATCAGCGTGGCGCCAGCCATGAGCTCACCCCAGCGCGCGTCGAAGGTGCCAAGGATCGAGGCCAGACCCACTGGCAGGGTCTTCTGGCTGTCGCTACTGACCAGCACGAACGCGAAGATGTAGTCCGTCCACGACAGCAGAAAGGCGAAGATGGCCACCGTGACGATGCCAGGCAGCGACAGCGGCAGCACCACACGGAAGAACGCGCCGGCCCGCGTACAGCCGTCCACCATCGCCGCTTCCTCCAGGTCCAGCGGCATGACCTTGAAGAAGCCCCACAGCAGCCACACGCCCAGTGGAATGGTCAGCGTGCAGTGTGCGGCGATCACCGCCCACAAGGTGTCGGCCAGGCCCAGGTTCGCGAAGATCGACAGCAGCGGGATGGCCAGCAGCAACGGCGGGAACATGTAGGCGTAGAGCATGCTGCCCACGATGATGGTCTTGCCCGGGATGCGGTAGCGCGTCACCACATAGGCGATCAGCACCGACACCACCAGCGTGATGGCCACCACCGCCAGCGCCACCAGCACGCTGTTGCGGAACTGCACGGGGTAGTCGGTCAGCTCCAGCAACGTGCGGTACGCCTTCAGGCCGGTGTCGATGCTGCTGGGCCACAGCGTGGGCGGGGCGAACAGGTCGCGTTCGGGCCGCAGGCTGGATACGACCATCCAGTAGATCGGGAAAAAGGACCACAGGCACATCAGCGCCACACCCGAGAAGAGCGTGAAGCGTGCCAGGGGAGATCGCCGGGCGTTCATGGTTTGGCCTCTTTTTCTTCCAACGGGAAGTAGTGGAAATACACCGCAATCAGCAGCGTGAGCAGCAGGAACGACAGCGTGGCCACCGTCGCGCCGCCGCCCACATCGAACTGGCTGAAAGCGCGTCGGTAAGACAGCACGGGCAGGTGCTCGGTGGCCGATAGCGGACCGCCCTTGGTGAGCAGCCACACCACATCGAACTTGTTGAACATCCAGATGCTGCGCAACAGGACGGTGACGGTTAGCATGGGTGCAAGCATCGGGATGGTGATGTGCCAGAAACGCTTCCAGGCGCTGGCGCCATCGACTCGCGCTGCTTCGTAGAGCGACTTCGGCACGGTCTGCAAAGCGGCCAGGAAGCACACGGTGACGAACGGCGTCCAGGTCCAGACGCTGACACCGATCAGGATCAGCATCGCCGACGTCGGATTCTCGAACCAGGCCGGCCGGCCCAGCCCCAGCTGTTCCGACCAAACGGTGAACAGACCCAGACCACCGTCCAGCAGCCACTGGAAAATGACCGTCACGACCACCGTAGGCAGCAGGTAGGGCAGTACCGTGATGCCGCGCACCAGGGGACGCCCTGGGAACTGTTGGTCCAGCAGCAGCGCAAACAGCACGCCCAGCACGACCTGCGCCGCGATGGTTACGACAGCGAACAGCAGACCCACGCGAAGGGCGTGCCAGAACGTCTCGTCGGACAGGATGCGGGTGTAGTTGGCAAGACCCACCCAGGTCCGTATCGAGATAAAGGACTCTGCGTGGTAGAGGCTCAGTCGGATGGCGTCAAGGACCGGCACCAGGATCAGCAGCAGCGTGACTGCGACCCCGGCGCCGAACGCCCACAGCAGCGCGCGATCGCTGCCGGTTCGTATGCGTTTCATCGCTCTGGACTACAGAACCGTGCGGTACTTTTTCGCCATGATGTCCACGGCTTCAGCCGCAGGCATGTCCTTTAGCAGGCGATTCTGCACCGCCTCACTGATGGCGAAGGTCTCAAACATCTTGCCTGGCCGCAGGTCGATGCGCGAGCCTTCGGTGTCGATCGATCGGATGGTGACATCTTTGTTCGTGAGGATGCCGCGCATGAACTCGACCAATTCGGCGTGTTTCTCCACTAGCGGGTGCGCGCGCCATTGCGGGTCGTCGTAGACGTCCAGCCGCGGGGGCTGAAAGTGCAGCGGTGCCGAATGCAGGAAGTTAATGTAGTGGCGTTCGGTGAACCACTCCATGAACTTGTAGGCCTCGTCCTTCATGGGCGTGTTGAGCAGCACCCATCCGTCGTAACCATGGTTCACTGCCTGGCCCTTGCCAGTGCTATCCGGGTACATGAAGAAGCCGGTTTTCCCCGCCAGATCTGGTGCACGGTCCTCCAGCACTTCCATCAGACGTCCGGCGTAGGGCGCGTGGGCGATCTGCCCGCCGGAGTACTGGCCCAGCACCGTACCGAACAGGGCCTGCGTCATGCCGGTGGGCATAGAAGGCTGCAGCTTCTTCATGAAGTCGAGATAGCGGATCATCTTCGGCTTCATCTCCGCGTTGTCGATCACGAGCTTGAAGTCGTCGTCCAGCAGCTTGGCGCCGTCAGCCCAGAGATAGCCGATGGACATCCATTGCATGGCCGAGTTCGCGCCCAGCGGATGGCCCACGCCGAACTTGCCGTCGCCCGTCAACACCTTGCAATTCTCTGCCATCTGGTCAAAGGTCGTCGGTACTTTCAGTCCCTTTTGCTGGTACAGATCCTTGCGGTAGTACATCCAGCAGAAGTTGTAGTCATAGGGGTACCAATAGTGTTCGCCCTTGACCGGAAACAGGATGCGTGGACCCCACTTGGACTTCTCGATCAACTTGGTCATGGGCGCGAGCTTGCCGGCCTCGGCCAGGATGAGCATATGGCCGGCAAACGCCAGCGTGCCAATGTCGTAGGGCGTGCCACTGGAGATCGATGCCTGCAGTTTGCTGTACGCCTCATCCGGCGGTACCGTATCCACCTGCACCTTCACGCCCGTCAGTTTCTCGTATTCGGCCGCAGCCACGCGTAGTGCTCGTACCGACTCGCGGCCAGGCTCGGCGTTGAGAAAGCGGATGGTTTTGGTCTGCGCATGCACGGCCGGGGCGCCTAGCGCCATCAGCGCGGCGCCAGTGGCGCCACCGCCCAGCAGACGCCTGCGGGAATGCGAGGTCTCTTCTGTGGTGAGTGATTGCGCGGGGGCACTTGTGCGATCTTCAATTTGTGTGGCCATCGTTGTCTCCGTTAGGTTTGTAGTGAAGGGCATCATGTGCCCCGGGGCAGGGTCTCTTCTTGTTATGGGGAAAACGCTCGGGAACTCAGGGGGGCGGTGGCAACAGGCTGGCGCCGTCCTCCGCATCGAACAGGTGGACCTTCTGCGGATGCAACGTCAGGCGGCAGGCCGCGCCACGGGTGAATCGGTCTTCGCGGCCGCCCAGGACGCGCAGGCTGTTGCCCGCGCCGATGTCGCAGACCAGCAAGGTCTGCGAGCCAAGTTGCTCAACCAGGCCCACCGTCGCGGCGATCTCGCCGGTGTCGTTGGGCACCAGATGCTCGGGTCGCACACCCAGTACGACGCGGCGTGCAACGGCCGGCGCGCTGCCCCCGATCCAGCGTTCGCGAGGGATCGGCACCTGCACGCCCGGCCCGTCGAACCTCAGGCCCTGAGCATCGGCCACCAGCTCACCTTCAATGAAGTTCATCTCGGGCGCACCGATGAAGCCGGCCACGAAGCGGTTGGCGGGGTGGTCATAGACCTGCAGCGGCGTACCCACCTGCTGCACCCGACCCTGGTGCATGACGACGATGCGGTCGCCCAGTGTCATGGCCTCGACCTGGTCGTGCGTGACGTAGATCATGCTGGTGTGGATGCGCTTGTGCAGCTGGCCGATTTCCTCTCGCATGCGCACACGCAGTTTGGCGTCCAGGTTGGATAGCGGTTCGTCCAGCAGGAAGGCGTCGGGCTTGCGCACCAGCGCGCGGCCCAGCGAGACGCGTTGCATCTGCCCGCCCGACAGCTGACGCGGCTTGCGCTCCAGCAGATGTTCAATGCCGAGGATCTCGGCCGCCCACTTCACCTGCTGCGCAATCTCGGCCGGCGCGGTCTTGCGCATGCGCAGGCCGAAGGCGAGGTTTTCGTACACCGTCTTGTGTGGGTACAACGCGTAGTTCTGGAACACCATGGCGATGTTGCGGTCCTTGGGTTCCAGGTGCGTCACGTCACGCTCGCCGATGCAGATGCTCCCGCCGCTGGTGTCCTCCAGCCCGGCCACCATGCGAAGCGTGGTCGATTTGCCGCAACCCGAAGGGCCGACCAACACGACAAATTCTCCGTGCGCTACTGTCAGAGAAAACTCCGAGACGACCGAGACCGGGCCGAAGTCCTTGCGCAGTTTGTTCAGTACGATCTGCGCCATCAGGTTGCCCCTTTCGCCGAGTCTGCAGTCATGGTGGGCAGGCGTGACAGCGCGTGGTTTACGTCAGCCAGCCCGCGCTGGGCTTGCTTGTACAGCGCGAACAGTTCTGTGTAGTAGGCCGCGCGACGGGGATCGGGCCGCGCCGTTTCCATCACCTCGGTGCAGGCAAGGGCGGCACTTCGCTCGTCGGCGAAGACGCCGATGCCCACGCCAGCCAGCAAGGCCGCACCGAACGAAGCGTCGGTGGTGCGGGGGAGCAGAATGTCGATGCCCAGCACGTCTGCCACGATCTGCCGCCACACGGTGCTTTTGGCGCCGCCACCAATGATACGGGCGCGCTGGATCGCCATGTTCTCGGCGTTGAACTGCTCTTGCACTTCGCGCAGGGAAAACGCAATGCCTTCGTACAGAGCTCTCACGAAATGGGCGCGGTTGTGGCGAAACGTCATGCCCACGAAGTCGGCGCGCAGCAGCGGATCCCAGTACGGCGCACGCTCGCCTTGCAGGTAGGGGTGGAACAGCAGTCCGTCGGCGCCGGGCGGCACCGTGCCGGCCAGCCGGTCCATCTCGGCGAACGCGGTGCTGCCACTGGTAGCGCCTTGCATGAAGAAGGTGTCGCGTAGCCAGCGATGGGCCGAAGCGCAGCTGTTGGTGCCGGTGATCGTGTACCAGAGGCCAGGGACGGCCAACGGATAGTTAATCAGCGTGGGGTGTACGTGCGGCGCGTTGCCCACGATGCTAACGGTGCCCGCCGTGGCGAGCTTCACCGTACCGTCGCCCGGGGTGATGGAACCGGCCCCGAAGGTTTCGATCGAAGTGTCGGAAGTACCGCAAACCACCGGTGTGCCGGCGCGCAGGCCACATTGCTGGGCGGCTTGCGCCGTGACCTCACCGACCACGGTGGTCGGCTGCACCAGCGGCGGCAACGTGTCCAGGGGCCAGCCGATCATGTCGCACAGCTCCGCAGACCAACGGTCCTGCCCCGCGTCGAAGAGCATCGTGCCCACGGCTTCGGTACGGTCTGTCTCCCATGTTCCGGTCATGCGCGACCGCAGCCAGTCCTTGGCCACGTAGACGCGGCGCGTGGCACGCACCACCTCGGGTTCGTGGGCCACCAGCCATTTAAACTGCGGCAAGGTCCAAGTCGGTGTGGGTCTGTTTAGCGCGGTGCGCAGGATCTGTTCGCCGTGCGCGTCCTGCAGTTCAGCGGCTTGCGCGCCGCTGCGCTGGTCGCTCCAGAGAATGGCAGGGCGCAGCACGCGGCCCATCGCATCTTCCAGCACGGGCGTGTGGGCACCCGCGCTGAACGACACGGCGCGAATGTCCCCCGCAGTCAGGCCTGCCTCGGCCAGCGCGCGCGGCACGGTATCGCACACGGCGCGCCACCAGTCGTGCGGATCTTGCTCGCTCCAGCGGGGTTGCGGCGAATGTGTAGCGATGTCCATGGAGGCGCTGCCGCCGATGTGACCATCGCTGCGCACAACCATGGTCTTGAGGCTGCCCGCGCCGATGTCGATGCCCATCAGCCAGGCGTGCTGCACGGGGGCTTGCGCGCTCATGACGTGCCTTTCAACGCCGCGTCCAGCACGGCGGGCATGTCCAGGCCATAGGTACAGTGGCCTCGGCTGGCCACGAGCGCATCCCGGCGCTGCAAGGCCTGCATCACGCCGCTGTCGACGTCCAGGCGACCATCCAGATAGGCCAACGCCATCAGCGACAGCGCCGACGGCGTGTGCGATTCCATCTGCCGCGCTGCCTCTGCGGGATAGGAGGGTCGGCACGTGTTGGGGCAGTAGGCGCACACACGCAGGCTGACCACGGGATCTTGCGAGGAGGCTGGAGCAGAAGCGGCGCTCATGCTGCACCTCCTACGCTCAGGGAAACGGCTCCATCCGGAGCGCGCAGCCCCACCTTGCCTGGGTTGATCAAGTTGTGTGGGTCGATGCCGTCCTTTAGGATCTGCAGCAGGTCCATGCCGGTGTTCAGCTCTTCGCGCAGCCATTCGTTGCGGAACACACCCACACCATGGTGGTGGGAGATCGAGCCGCCCAGTGCCAAGCAGATCTGTTGCAACTCGTTCCACGCTTGGTGGTGCATGGCTAGGGCCTGAGCCTCGGGCATGGGCGGCAGGCGCAGCGTCATGTACTGGCAGGCGCCCTCGGGGTAGATGTGCGACCAGTGCGCGCCAAAGTAGGCCTGTGGGTGCAGCCCAAGCACTGCCTCGCGCATGCGCTGGTACATCGCTGGCAGCGCACTCCAGGCGCCGGTAATCTCGATGGTGTCCATGTAGTAACCCGCGGTCTGCCACTTGATGGAGTAAGACTGGTAGCGTGTTTCGATCCAATGCTCGTAGGGCTTGTTGTCGACCACGCTGGCGCCATGGTTCTCGCAAATGCGCACGGCAAACGCCTCCTCGGCCTGTGCCAACGTCGCAGGGCCACAGAATTGCAGGATTGCGAGCACAGGTTTTTGTTGGAACATTGCCAACCCTTCGGTGCGCTGGCGCGACTCTTCCTCGTCGTACAGTCGCATGACACTGGGTCTGCCTTCGCTCTGCGCGATCTCGCGCAACGCTTCCATCGCGCTGTGCAGCGACGGAAAGGCCAGCGTGACGCCTTTCTGAGTCTGCGGCTTGCGCCCCACCCGCAATGTGAGTTCGGTTATGAAGCCCAGCACGCCCTCAGAGCCGATCAGCAAGTCCTTGATGCTGGGGCCGACCGCACGGCGGGCCACCGGACGAACCGTGAGCCGTCGGCCATCGGGCAGCACGGCTTTCAAGCCGACCACGATGTCCTCGATCTTTCCGTAGCGCGAAGACACCTGACCAGCGCCGCGACAGGCCGCCCAACCGCCCACGGTGGACATGAACAGCGACTGTGGCAGGTGATTGGCTGTATAGCCCCGCTCACCAAGTGCCTCTTCGAAATGTCCCCCATTCATGCCGGATTGCACAACTGCCGTGCCGTCTATCTCGTTGAGCTCAAGCAATCGGTTCATCCGCTTCAAGTCGACCACGACCTCACTGCACAGCGCGATCGCTCCACCCAGCACACCCGAGCCTGCACCAAATGGAATCAGGCGTATGCGCTCTCGATTTGCCAGTTTGACGATGTCAATCAGCTCGTCCTCATTGGCCGGAATGACGATTGCCGCCGGCAAGGTTCCCGGCAGATCACCGGTACGCAGCCGGAACAGGCCATAGGGCAGACGATCCCGGGCATAGGCATATCGGTCCGCGACAGTATCCAGAAAATTTTCTTCACCAACGATATCTCGCAAGGAATGAGCGATGGCCGATGTCAGAGATGTTGCGGACCAAGAGGTTGTTGCGCTTGGGACTTGGCGGGCGTCGCCCGTGAGAGCGCTTGGTGAAACTGTCGTCATATGTCTCCTGTGGTGAATTCCCGAGGGGGGCGCCGCCATTGCTCATGACCGCTCTCCTCGTGAGAAAAAAATCTTTGTTGAACAAACGTTTGTCCAAATTCTTGTAGATACAGATTTCTTTGTCAATGTTTTTGTGAGGCGAGATGCGTGGAGAACGGAAACCACAGCAGTGATCGATCGCGGTCGAGCTCCGTTCTTGAAGCGCTCAACTGGAGCCCGTAATCGCTTTTAGGGAGAATGGCACTTACTTTGGCTCGCCGGCCCGTGCAGCCGTGCGTAAGTGCTTGAAGGCAAAGAGGGGTAGCTGACCCTGGATTGAATCGCCCCGGTTTTTGAGGAGGCTCAACACTCTGAGAGGATTGAGCCATGAAGAAGTCGAACAAGTTCTCACCCGAGGTCCGTGAGCGGGCCGTGAGGATGGTGCAAGAGCACCGTGGGGAGTACCCGTCTCTATGGGCAGCAGTCGAGTCGATCGCACCGAAGATCGGCTGTGTGCCGCAGACGCTGCTGGAATGGGTCAAGCGGGTGGAGGTCGACACCGGCGTGCGCGAGGGCGTCACGACCAGCGAGGCCCAGCGGATGAAGGAACTGGAACGCGAGGTCAAGGAACTGCGCCGGGCCAACGAGATTCTGAAGTTGGCCAGCGCGTTTTTCGCCCAGGCGGAGCTCGACCGCCGACTGAAGTCCTGAAGAGGTTCATCGACGAGCATCGTCATGCCTACGGGGTCGAGCCGATCTGCAGGGTGCTGCAGATCGCCCCGTCAGGTTATTGGCGGCAGGCGGCGCTGGCGCGTGAGCCGCACAGACGCTGCGCCAGAGCACATCGCGACGATGTCCTCATGCCGACGATACAGCGCGTCTGGCAAGCCAACATGCAGGTCTACGGCGCCGACAAGGTCTGGAGGCAACTGGCACGCGAGGGCACGGTCGTGGCGCGATGCACCGTCGAGCGGTTGATGCGCAGGCTCGGGTTGCGCGGTGTGATGCGCGGCAAGATTGTGCGCACGACGATCAGTGACAGAAACGCGATATGCCCGCTGGACAAGGTCAACCGGCAGTTCCGTGCCGAGCGACCGAACCAGCTGTGGGTTTCGGACTTCACGTACGTGTCGACTTGGTAGGGCTGGCTCTACGTGGCCTTCGTCATCGATGTGTTTGCACGGCGCATCGTCGGTTGGCGCGTGAGCAGTTCGATGCGCACGGACTTCGTGCTGGACGCGCTGGAACAGGCTCTCTATGACCGTCAACCGCAGCGGGATCGCAGCCTGATACATCACTCGGATCGTGGCTCGCAATACGTCTCCATCCGGTACAGCGAACGCCTGGGTGAAGCCGGCATCGAACCGTCTGTGGGCAGCAAAGGTGACAGCTACGACAACGCGCTGGCCGAGACTATCAACGGCCTCTACAAAGCTGAGTTGATTCATCGGCGAGCACCATGGAAGACCAAGGAATCCGTAGAGCTGGCGACGCTGGAATGGGTGTCCTGGTTCAATAACCAACGGCTCCTTGGACCCGTCGGGTACATCCCGCCTGCAGAAGCTGAGGCAAACTATTACCGGCAACTCGCCAGTCAAGCCACCACGGTGGCGGCCTGACTTAAACCAACCAGCCTCCACGAATCCCGGGGCGATTCACTGCTACCTGAGCACCGCGAACGGTTGTAGCACCCGACCATAAGCGGAGATTGCAAGCAAAGGCCCATCCAGGCGGCTACTGCATCTTGAATTATTGCGGCCGAATAGGTATGGGATAGGCCTCTTACCTCAAGCTGCAGCCGCCGCTCCAACTCCGGGCAGCGACAACCGCACGATTTTCATCACCGTCGTCCCGAATTGCCGCGTCAACGACCCGATGTTGTACGGAATGCCGTAGCGCGATGCCAGCGCGCGCACGCGCACGGCCAGACCCGGGTACCGGTTGCTGGCAGGTCCGGGAACAGATGGTGTTCGATCTGATGCGACAGGTTGCCGGACAGGACGTGGAACAGTCGGCCGCCGCCGATGCTGCAGGAGCCGAGCAACTGGCGCACGTACCAGCGCGCGCGGGTCTCGTTCTCCTCCTGCGCCTTGGTGAACACATGTACGTCTTCCGGAAAGTGGCCGCAGAAGATGATGATGTAAGTCCACAGGCTGCGCAGCAGGCAGGCCACGGCGCCGGCACCGAATACGACGAGGAACACCGTCAGCAGGGACGGGCCGGCGCCTGCAAGTGCGAACGGAAGCGCCAGGGCGACGCCCAGCAGCGGCCAGGCGATGTAGTCCTTGGTCACCTGGGCCGCCATCTTCCTTCCGGTGCGACGCAACTGCGGGCCAACGGCTTCCATGTGCTTCTTCCGCGTGAAGAACTTGCCCAACTCTAGCTCCTGGATAGCGACGCCCCATTCGAACAATAACGCGAGCAACAAAGCGTAGAGCGGCTGGCCCAAGTGGAAGGGTTTCCAGGGCTGCGCGGCGGACATGCGCAGCAGGCCATAGCCGATGTCCGGATACTTGCAGTCCCTGCACTGCAGAGCATCCAGCGTCAAAGTCATTTCAACGCTGGACTGAGACGCTTGAATGCGATCTCCGAAGGACAACACCTGGGGTCGCTTCGCGCCCGTCGGCAAGTGCCCCGAATGGCTGCGGCAGTTTGGCTCCCTTAAGGATCCTCCCTCGACGTGAACGTGCGCTGGGGCGCTCACGGGGATCGGTGCGAAGTGACTGAACATCCTCCAGGGTGACGAAGGAAGTTTCAAATCCTGCAGAGCGTGCCACCTTCATAACGCTGATACCCAGCCGCTCCGCATGGGCCAAGAGAGCTGGAGTGGAAGTACCAAGTTCATTTGCCAACGTGCAGAGCGGTCGCCATTGACTCAAGAAGTTCTCGACAGACCTCCGGCAGATGCCGTTGATGTGCTTGGCAGAACGAACTACATGTCCAGCAGCCACTAGTGCAGTGCGCGTGAATTTGTAGAACTTAATTTTGTCGGCATACTCAGACGTTCCAGGAGGCTGGAACAGTGAGAGTTGCCAAGACGATTGAGTTGGACGAGACCACCTTGCGGGAGCTTCGTGGGCTTGCCAGGCGTCGTACGGTGGAGGCCAGGCTGCAGCAGCGGGCGCTGGTCATTCTGCTGGCAGCGCAGGGACGGCAGAACAAAGACATTGCCATCGAGGCTGGGCTGGACCGGCGCCAGATTGCGATGTGGCGTGAGCGCTTCCTGGCCGGCGGCATCGATGCGCTGCGCAAGGACGCCCCGCGCAGTGGACGACCGGCCACTATCACCGCCGAGATGGAGTCTCGCATCGTGCAGGCCACGCTGCACGACAAGCCGGTCAACGCCACGCACTGGAGCACTCGCACGCTGGCCGAGCACCTGGGCGTCGGTGCGACGACAATCCGCCGCGTCTGGCAAGGCAACGGCCTGAAGCCTCATCTGAGCCGCACCTTCAAGCTCTCGCGCGACCCACGCTTCGAGGACAAGTTGCTGGACGTCGTGGGCCTGTACATGAACCCACCCGAGCACGCACTGGTGCTCAGTTGCGACGAGAAGAGCCAGATTCAGGCCCTCAACCGCACACAGCCGGGGCTGCCAATCAAACGCGGTCGTGCAGGCACCGTGACCCACGACTACAAGCGCCACGGCACGACCACGCTGTTCGCTGCACTCAACACCCTGGACGGCAGCGTGATCTCGATGTGTCAGCCGCGGCACCGCCACAGCGAGTGGCTCAAGTTCCTGCGGCTCATCGATCGCCGCACGCCCAAGCACCTGAGCCTGCATCTGGTCGTGGACAACTACGCCACGCACAACCACCCCGAGGTGCAGAAGTGGCTGGCCAGCCACCCGCGCTTCGTCATGCACTTCACCCCGACGAGCGCGTCGTGGTTGAACATGGTCGAGCGCTTCTTCCGCGACATCACCGACAAGCGCATCCGGCGCGACAGTTTCACCAGCGTGGCCGAGTTGGAACTGGCGATCGACTTGTACGTGGCCCATCACAACATCGACCCCAAGCCGTTCATCTGGACCGCCAGTGCAACGGACATCCTGGCCAAGGTCACCCGGGCAAAAGCAGCATTGGCGGCGACCGCCGGATAAGTACAGAACAGAGCGGCGCACTGCACTAGGGCGGTCACAACGTCAGCGTGTGTACCCACCAAGCTACCCGCAGCCTTGGCCGAGATGAACTGGCGAGCTGAATCAACGGCTTGTCGAATCCTGAAAGATTCGACGTCCGCGAGGTCAAACATTAACGAGCCCAGCTTGCTACCCGACCTTGCACTGGGCACAATCTTCCCGTCCAAAACCTCACCCAAGAAAATACCTTTGGATCGAACTTCCCCAAGCTTTTTGAGTGCCAGAATTCGATCCAATGATATGAGCTCTTCACCTTCAGAGCTGGGGCCTTGGACTCCATTAGTTGGCTTTCTGGCAATCCCGATCAACCGTTCGGTAAGTGCCTTCAGATCATCTGGCCAGTAGCCCAATCGAACATTTGCAACAGGGTTGCTTGAGTAGTGGCCTGAGCGCTTCAACTGTTGGAGGACGCTCACTGGCAATCCTGACAGCTTCCCGGCCGCGCGAGCTTGGAGGCGATCTTCGCTACGTCTCGGAGTCTGATCCACAACCGAAGCATCTGCGACATAGCGGAAACTCTTGCCAGCTTGAATCGTCTTCGACTGGATGAAGCCTCGGGCAGTCCAATTACGAACGGTGATGGGACGGACGCCTAGGCGCGTCGCTAACGTGACTTCGGAGACGAAGCGTTGCTTGTCAGGTTCTGACCGAAGGAGTTTGTTGTCCACGACAGCCCCGCCCCACTCGTCTTAGTCTGGCGCTCAGCGCAGTCCATCGTCACGCCCTATGTTATCGAGGTGGACAACGCCGGTCAGGTGCGGGCCGTGGGCGAAGCGGCCGCGCCGTACAAGCCGGCCGATGCGCAAATCGCGTTCCACCTGGCGCGCTTCATTGGCGACGTGCGGTCGCTCTCCATCGACCCGATCGTGGTGCGGCGCAACTGGCTCGAAGCCTACGACTACACGACCGACCGCGGTGCCGCGACGCTGAACGATTACGCGCGCACCAATGATCCGTTCTCCCGCATCGGGCAAAGCTCGGTGGCGGTGGAAGTGACCAGCGTGGTCCGCGCCAGCGATGCCTCGTTCCAGGTGCGCTGGATCGAGCGCAGCTATACGAATGGGTCGCCTTCGGGCACCGAGCGGTGGACGGCGGTGCTGTCCGTCGTGTTGCAGCCGCCGCGCACCGAAGAGCGGCTGCGCAAAAACCCATTGGGCATCTACGTCAACGGCCTGTCCTGGAGCCGTGAACTCGAAGCAATGCAAGGAGCAAAACCGTGAAGCCACATTTCCGTAGAACCACAACGCCGCTGATCCTGCTGGCCATGCTGGCGTCTGTCGCAGGCTGCGCCACGCAGGGCAAGCCGCCGCCGGTGATCTCGCTCGACGAGCCCGTGGCCGTCGCTGCAAAGGTCTTGCCTGAGCCTGCGAAGCCCATCGAAGTGGTGGCTGTTCCGGAGCCCTTGCAGTTGCCCGAGCAGATGAAGGCGCTGCCGACCGAGACTGAGTTGAAGCCGGCGCAAGAGCCGGCCGACGACAAGGTGCGTGTCTCCCGCGCGAATGAGGACGCCCGCATCGCGCCGACGCGCGAGGGGTACGTGAATGCGATCCAGGTCTGGCCCTACGCGGACGGAGCGCTGTATCAGGTGTACACCAGCCCGGGTCGTGTCACAGTGATCGCGCTGCAGGAGGGTGAGGAATTGGTGACGGTCTCCGCCGGCGATACTGTGCGCTGGATCGTCGGCGACACGGCCAGCGGCTCGGGGGCCACGCTGCGCGTGAACGTCCTGGTGAAGCCAACGCGCATCGGGCTGAAGACGAATCTCGTCGTCACCACGAACCGGCGCACTTACCTGCTGGAGCTGTCCTCGACGCCACAAGCCTGGATGGCATCGGTGTCGTGGGACTATCCGAAGGATCGGATGCTCGCGCTGCAGAAGCAGGCGCGCGAAGCCCAAGCGGCCGCGCCGGTGGACTCGGGCCTGTCGCTGGAGCAGATCAAGTTCCGCTATTCGATCTCGGGCGACGGGCCCTCGTGGAAGCCGCTGCGTGCGTTCCACGACGGGCAGCGGGTCTACATTCAGTTCCCGGGCGGTATTGCACAGGGCGAGCTGCCGCCCCTGTTCGTGATTGGGGCGCAGGGGGATGGGCAGCTCGTGAATTACCGCTTCCGGTCGCCTTACTATGTCGTCGATCGGCTCTTCGGCGCTGCCGAACTACGGCTGGGTGGGTTCAAGGGCGGCAAGGCCGAGATCGTACGGATCGAGCGCACGGATGGCGCTCAACGCGGGAGCGGATCGTGAGCGAGGCCGGCGCAGCATCCATCAAGGCTGATCCTGAAACGCTGGCGCTGCGCGCGCAGCCGCGCCCTGTCGTTCGCCTGAATCGCCGCGTGCTGGCAGTCGGAGCCGGCACGCTCGCCGCGGCGGTGCTGGGCGGCACGCTCTGGTCGTTGCAGTCGCAGCAGCGCTCCCGTGCTCCTGCGAATGAGTTGTTCAACGTTGATCGCATTGCGAAGTCGGAGAGCCTGGATCGGTTGCCCAAGGACTATGCGGCACTTCCGCCGGTGCAGAAGGCTGCGCCGCCCGTGCTGGGCGAACCGTTGCCTGGCGATCTCGGGCTGGCGATCGTGAAATCGCAGCAGCCGATGGAACAGCGGATGGCGCCGCCTGGTACCGATCCGGCGCAGCTGGCTGCCGAAGAAGCGGCGCGGTCGTCGGTGTTTTTCCGGGGGGCCGGGAGCGGGGCCGGTGGCGGCAGGCCGGCGGCTGCCGCCCCACCTACGACATCAGTGGCCAATCCGAATGCAGGCATTGCCGCTCCGACCCAGAATCCGTTCGATGCAACGGCCGGCGGCACGCTGCCCGCGGTGCCGAACGATCCGACTGCAGCCCAGAACCGGCAGGGTCCGAAGGAGGCCTTCCTGGCGAAATCGGGAGACGGGGCCACGCGCAATCCAGGAACCCTGCAGTTGCCCGCATCGCCGTACCAGGTAATGGCGGGCACCGTGATTTCTGCAGCGCTGGTGACGGGGATCAATTCGGATCTGCCGGGGCAGGTGATCGCCAACGTGACCGAAGCGGTCTACGACACCGCCACGGGGCGGCATCTGTTGGTCCCGCAGGGCTCGCGGCTGATTGGGCGCTATGACAGCCAGGTTTCGTTTGGCCAGCGGCGCGTGCTGCTGGTGTGGACGCGGCTGATCCTGCCAGACACGTCGTCGGTGGCGCTGGACCGTTTGCCGGGGATCGATCCAGCGGGCTATGCCGGGCTCGAGGATGGAGTCGACTGGCACTGGGACCGAATCGTGGCCGGCGCGGCGCTGTCGACGCTACTGGGCGTGGGGGCAGAGCAGGCAGCGCCGGAGAGCCGTACGGACCAGAACGGCAACAGAACGGTGATCGCCATTCGGGAGGGCGCGCAGGACTCGATCAATCAAGTCGGGCAGGATATCACTAAGCGCAACACGAGCATCCAGCCAACGCTGACCATCCGTCCGGGGTTTCCGATGCGGGTGATGGTGAGCAAGGACTTGGTGCTGCGGCCGTACCAGCCATTGTTCTTTGTGCGGGGAGTACCGCAATGAGCGCAGCCAAGCTCCGCCTTGGACCATTGCCAAAGGCAACGACGGTGAGGCTTGCTGTGACCATGCCTGCCGCCCTGAAGGACATGCTCGACCGTTATGCGGCTCAACATTCACAGGCCTACGGCGAGCCGGTTGACGCAGCTTCTCTTATTCCGCACATGTTGGAAGCCTTCATGGCACGCGATCGCGCCTTCAGCAGAGCCGCGGGCAAGCGACCGCCGCCCCGAACTACGACCGGGCACGCTGCAGCAGGTTCTTGATAGATGTCGGCTCCTGCACGATGACGGCATCAACAGTTGCAATGCAATCAGCGTGACAGGATTTCCGTGACGCTGTGGCACGGATGGAGTCGATCATGAGAAAAGGCGAAGAGTCAACCGCTGTCGAGGCCTTTCACCGCGGGCACGTCGAACACTTGCAGAGTTCCGAACAGCGACTCCAATCGGAGGTTCCACTCGCCGTGTCCTACCGGCGCACGATCCGGCGGACGGAACTGCACAAGATGGTGCCGCTCTCCGGAACAACCATCTACGACATGGAGCGTCGAGGCGAGTTTCCGCGCCGGTTCAACCTGACCTCGCGCTGCGTGGTATGGGATCTCGCAGAGGTCGAGGCCTGGATCGAGGCCCGCCGCCAGGTCTCGGACGCCGCGCAAATGAAGCGTGCGCCCTCCCCCGACGTTCGGCAGCGCAAGCGCCGCCCGGTCAAAGCAACGCTTGCGTCGTGATGACCTTCATCGACGGGGGCAGCAAGGTCGGCGTGTGGGACTTGCCTGCCACCCAGGCGTCGATCATGTCGGCCCACTCTTGCAGCATGTGCCGGCGCTGCTCGGCGTACTCGGCCTTGTTGTAGACCCCGCGCGACGAGCGCCCGTCTTCGTGGGCGAGGCACTTCTCGATCCAGTCACTGTTGAAGCCCAGTTCGTTCAGGATGGTCGAGCCGGTACGGCGCAGGTCGTGCACGGTAAAGCCGTCCAAGGGCAGGCCCTTCTCCTTCGCCCGCGCGGCAACCAGTTGCGTCACACGGTTGAGGGTCGCATTGGACATGCACTTGTCGGGCTCATAGCGCGAAGGCAGCACGAACCTGGAACCGCCAGCGCAGGTGCGCAGCGCGACCATGATGTCGAGCGCCTGCTGCGACAGATAGACGTTGTGCGCCTTGGAACCTTTCATGCGCTCCTTGGGGATGGTCCAGAGCGCGTTCTCAAAGTCGATCTCGTTCCAGGTGGCATGGATCAGCTCACCCTTGCGCACCAGGGTGAGCAAGATGAGTCGGAGTGCCAGGCGGATGGTCGGGTACGACGCCACCGTTTCCAGTTGCTGGTGCATCAGTCGGATTTCGACGGGCGACAAGGCGCGGTCTTTCGGCACGAAGGTCGCGATCGACGACGGTCCCACGTCGTCGGCCGGATTGGCCACCTTCTCGCCGTGCAGGATGGCAAACCCATAGATTTGCTTGACGATGTCTCGCACATGGACGGCCGTAGCCGGTGCGCCCCTGCCCTTGACCTTGTTGCAAAGGTCGCGCAGATCGTCCGACGTGATTTCGGTCAGAAGGCGGTTCTTGAAGGCGGGCAGGATGTCGCGGTCGAGGATGCTCTTGCGCATCGAGCGAGTGCTGTCGGCCATCCTGGCACCCTTGGCCCACCTGTCGGTGAATTCCTGGAAGTTCTTTGCCTCCGACAGGCGGCGCTTTTCGCGCTGTTTCTCCTGTGCTGGAGATTTACCGTCAGACACCGCGCGCCGGGCGTCTATACACCTCTCGCGGGCCCTGGCCAACGACAAGCCATCAGCCCCATAACGTCCGATCGTCAGGGTCTCACGGCGGCCGTTCATGCGGTAGTCGTAGCGGAAGGTGACCGTGCCGACCGGCGACACGGTGACGTACATGCCGTCGCGGTCGGTCACCTTGTAAGGGGCCGCCTTGGGTTTCAGGTTCTTGAGAGCGGTGTCGGTGAGCATGGGCGTTCTCCGAGGAGAGAGCACCCTTTACCGTCAAGCGCTCTCAAACTACAAACACGCCCGGAGCCCGCATGAAACCTAGCTTTTCGCCTTGTTTTTTACCGTCATGCGTCGAAACGGGCTGACGGTAGAAATTCTAGACCAAGAAAACGCGATTTGGTCACCGTCAGATCGACCGACACTTTGAGTTGCTTACCACCAATCGTTGCCGATAGACTTCGATATTAAAATACTTATAGATCAACAACTTACGGTGATTTATCGATAGCAGCCGAATGTCCGCGAAATGCGGCAAATCATTCCCACTCGATCGTCGCCGGCGGCTTGCTCGACACGTCGTAGGTCACGCGGTTGATGCCGCGCACCTCGTTGATGATCCGGCCCGACACCTTCTTGAGCAGCGCGTACGGCAGCTCGGCCCAGTCGGCGGTCATGAAGTCGCTGGTCTGCACGGCGCGCAGCGCGACGACGTAGTCGTAGGTGCGGCCGTCGCCCATCACGCCCACGCTCTTCACGGGCAGGAACACGGTGAAGGCCTGGCTCGTGAGGTCGTACCAGGTCTTGCCGGTTTCGGCGTCGGTGAAGTTGCGCAGCTCTTCGATGAAGATGGCGTCGGCGCGGCGCAGCAGGTCGGCGTATTCCTTCTTCACTTCGCCCAGGATGCGCACGCCCAGGCCGGGGCCGGGGAACGGATGGCGGTAGACCATCTCGGGCGGCAGGCCGAGGGCCACGCCGAGTTCGCGCACTTCGTCCTTGAACAGGTCGCGCAGCGGTTCGAGTAGCTTCAGGCCCAGTTGCTCGGGCAGGCCGCCCACGTTGTGGTGGCTCTTGATGGTGACGGCCTTCTTGCTCTTGGCGCCGCCCGACTCGATGACGTCGGGGTAGATGGTGCCTTGCGCGAGGAAGGTCGCGCCCTTGTGGCCGCCGTCGCCGGCCTTGAGTTTGGCGGCTTCCTGCTTGAACACGGTGACGAACTCGCCGCCGATGATCTTGCGCTTGGCTTCGGGGTCGCTCACGCCGGCGAGCTTGCCCAGGAAAAGGTCGCTGGCATCGACGCGAATCACCTTCGCGTGCAGCTTGCCTTCGAACATCTCCATGACCATGTCGCCTTCGTTCAGGCGCAGCAGGCCGTGGTCGACGAACACGCAGGTCAGCTGGTCGCCGATGGCGCGGTGGATGAGCGCGGCGGCCACGCTCGAATCGACACCGCCCGACAGGCCCAGGATGACTTCTTCGTCGCCCACCTGCTCGCGGATCTTCTGCACGGCTTCGGCGATGTGGTCACGCATGACCCAGTCGGGCTTGGCCTCGCAGATGCCGAGCACGAAGCGGTCGATGATGGCCTTGCCCTGCACGGTGTGCGTGACTTCGGGGTGGAACTGCAGCGCGTAGTAGCGGCGCGCCTCGTCGGCCATGCCGGCGATGGGGCAGCTGTCGGTGCTGGCCATGAGCTTGAAGCCGGGCGGCAGCTCGGTGACCTTGTCGCCGTGGCTCATCCACACGTTGAGCATGCCGTGACCTTCGGGCGTGGTGAAGTCGGCGATGTCCTTCAGCAGCGCGGTGTGGCCATGGGCGCGCACGGCCGCGAAACCGAACTCGCGCTTGTGGCCGCCTTCGACCTTGCCGCCGAGCTGGTGGGCCATGGTCTGCATGCCGTAGCAGATGCCGAGCACCGGAATGCCGAGGTCGAACACGGCTTGCGGGCACTTGTCGGTGGTCTCTTCGTACACGCTGGCGTGGCTGCCCGAGAGGATCACGCCCTTGAGGTGGCCGTCGGCCGCGTATTCGCGCACCCACTCGTCGGTGACGTCGCAGGGATGCACTTCGCTGAGCACGTGCGCTTCGCGCACGCGGCGTGCGATGAGCTGGGTGACTTGCGAGCCGAAGTCGAGGATGAGGATCTTGTCGTGTTGCATGGCGAAAGGACTCAGAGCGTTGAAATGTCGAACAGCTTGACGCCCGCGTGCGGCGCCGCCTGGATGAGGTGCTCGTCGAAGGTGGCGAGCGGAAGGTTGAGCGATTTGGCGAGCCAGAGGTAGCCCGCATCGTAGAGCGAGACGCCCGCGTCGATGGCCACGGCGAGCACGGCCTTGTGCTGGGCCGGCGCGAGGTCGTGCAGCTCCACGCGGTGCCGGATGGCGTCGAGCACGCTCCACAGGCCTTCGACGGCCGATGCCGGGATGCGGCCGCTGCGCACGCCGTTGGCGAGGATGTTGGCGCACTCCCATTGCCAGGCGTTGGGCGCCTGCGGCTCGACCTCGTCGCGGCGGATGGCGGCGTAGAGCCTGCGGGTGTGTTCGCTGGCCTGGTCGGGCAGCAGCCAGGCGGCGGTGACCGAGGCGTCCATGACGAAGGCGGTCACGGCTGGCGTCCCTGGTCCAGGAGCTCGCGGGTCGTGGGGCCGGGCTGGATGGTGGCGTGCAGCGCGTCGATCTGCCCGAGCTCGCGGGCGATCTGCTCGTCGGTGATGACGGGTTTGCGGCGCACCGGCAGCATGCGCACGACTTCCTTGCCGTGGCGGGTGATGCGAACCTCCTCGCCCTTTTCGACCAGGTCGATCAGGGCCGAGAAGTTGTTCTTGGCTTCAGCGATGCCGATGGATTGCATTTGGGCCAGAAAATTTGAATCTGGCCCAAATTTTAAGCCGAGTCTGGCCTGACTTTCAAGGTCTGGCCAGATTGGGCTTACTCAGCGCGGTAGTTCGGCGCTTCCTTCGTGATCTGCACGTCGTGGACGTGGCTCTCACGGATGCCGGCCGTGGTGATCTCGACGAACTCGGCCTTGTTCTGCATGTCCTCGATGGTCGCGCAGCCGCAGTAGCCCATGCTGGCGCGCACGCCGCCGGCCATCTGGTAGACGATGGAGACGATCGAGCCCTTGTAGGGCACGCGGCCTTCGATGCCCTCGGGCACGAGCTTGTCGGTGTTCGGGTTGCCGGTGGTCGATTCCTGGAAGTACCGGTCGGCACTGCCCTGCTGCATCGCGCCGATGGAGCCCATGCCGCGGTAGCTCTTGTAGCTGCGACCCTGGTACAGCACGATTTCGCCCGGCGCCTCTTCGGTGCCGGCGAACATGCTGCCCATCATCACGGTGCTGGCGCCGGCCGCGATGGCCTTGGCGATGTCGCCCGAGTAGCGCACGCCGCCGTCGGAGATCAGCGGAATGCCCGTGCCCTGCAGCGCGGTGGCGACGCTGTCGACCGCCATGATCTGCGGCACGCCCACGCCGGCCACGATGCGGGTGGTGCAGATGGAGCCGGGGCCGATGCCGACCTTGACCGCGTCGGCGCCGGCGTCGGCCAGCGCACGCGCTGCATCGCCGGTGGCGATGTTGCCGCCGATGACGTCGACCTGCGGATAGTTCTTCTTGACCCAGCGCACGCGCTCGATCACGCCGGCGCTGTGGCCGTGGGCGGTGTCGACCACGATGGCGTCGACGCCGGCCTTCACCAGGGCTTCGACGCGCTCTTCGGTGCCATCACCCACGCCGACTGCCGCGCCCACGCGCAGGCGGCCGTTGGCGTCGCGTGCGGCATTGGGGAAGCTCGTCTGCTTGGTGATGTCCTTGACGGTGATGAGGCCCTTGAGCTCCCAGTCGCCGTTGATGACCAGCAGGCGCTCGAGCTTGTGCTTGTTCAGCAGCGCCTTGGCTTCGGCCAGCGTGGTGCCGTCGGGCACGGTGATGAGCCGGTCGCGCTGCGTCATGATTTCGCTCACGGGCACGTCGTAGCGGTTCTCGAAGCGCAGATCGCGCCCCGTGACGATGCCGACGACCTTGCCGCCGTCGATCACCGGGAAACCCGAGATGCCGAGCTGGTCGGACAGTGCCATCACCTGGCGCACTGAGTGCGTCGGCGTGATCACCACCGGGTCGCGCAGCACGCCCGACTCGTAGCGCTTGACGCGGGCCACTTCGGCGGCCTGTTGCTGCGCGGTGAGGTTCTTGTGCACGATGCCGATGCCACCTTCCTGCGCGATGGCGATCGCGAGGCGGGCTTCGGTCACGGTGTCCATGGCCGCCGAGACGAGCGGCAGGTTCAGCGTGATGTTGCGGGAGAACTTGGTGGCGAGAGACGTGTCCTTGGGCAGGACTTGGGAGAATGCTGGCACCAACAACACGTCGTCGAAGGTGAGCGCTTTGCCGAGAAGGCGCATGGGTGAGGCTCCAAAAGACGGATTGTAACGAGGCCCTCGCCCGCTTCGCCGGCACGGGTTCTTTTTGACCGTTGCAAAACCGCCTATTCCGGATGTTGCAAAAAGTAAGGCCCAGCTAAACTCCGCGCATGAATCTCCTGCATTGGCTGGTACTGGGTTGCGCGTGCGCGCTGCCGCTCTCGGCGAGCGCGCAATGGCAATGGGTCGACAACAGCGGCAAGAAGGTCTTCAGCGACCAACCGCCGCCCACCGACATCCCCGAAAAGAACATCCTGCGCCGCGCCGGCCCCTCGCCGTCGGCCCGTGCGCCCGCCCCGGCCACGCCGGCCCCCGAAGGAAGCAGCGACACGGCCGCAGCCCCCAAGGCCGCGCCGCCGCCCAAGCCGACGGGCGTGGACAAGGAACTCGAGGAAAAGACCAAGAAGGCCGAGGCCGAGCAGAAGGCCAAGGAAGCGGCTGAAGCGGCAAAGATCGCCAAGGCCAAGGCCGAGAGCTGCGCCCGCGCACGGGAAGGCAAAGCCACGATCGACAGTGGCATCCGCCTCGCCAAGGTCAACGCCAAGGGCGAGCGCGAAATCATGGACGACGCTGCGCGTGCGGCTGAGCAGAAGCGGGTTCAGTCGGTCATCGACAGCGACTGCAAGTAAGCCGGCGGCGGCGGCTCAGTAGCCGTCCTTGCCACCCTTGCGCTTGTTCGCGAACAGGCCCGTGCCACGCGCGCCTTGCCGCTGGAAGCGTTCACGGCGCGCCACCTTCGGATCGACCGTGAGCGGACGGCACAGCTCGATGCGGTCGCCGTCCTTCAACGGCTGCTCCCACGCCACCGCCCGGCCCCAGATGCCCGGCGTCATGGCATGCCGCCAGTCCAGGTCGGGAAAGCGCTGCATGAGATCGCTGGCCTTCACCGCCTCGGCCACCGCGGTGCCGGGCGCGAGCTGCAGGACCTGCTCGAACACCTCGCGCGCCGCCGGCGAACAGCTCAGCGTGACCTCGATGCGGCTGTCGGCCATCAGCCTTCGCCGTAGACCTGTTCGGCGCGCTTGACGAAGGCTTCGACCAGGCTCGATGCGATGGTGTCGAACACCGGCCCCACCAGGGCCTGCAGCGCGAAGTTGCTGAAGCCGTAGCTCATCTGCAGCTCGACGCGGCAGGCGCGTTCACCCTGCTCGCCCACGGGGTGGAATTTCCAGGTGCCGTCGAGGTTGGAGAACGGCCCGTCGACCAGCTTCAGCTGCACCTCGCGGCCCGCAATGTGCGTGTTGCGGGTGGTGAAACTCTGGTGCAGCCCGGCGAAGGCCAGGCCGACTTCGGCGGTCATGCCGCCCTCGTCCTGCTCGATGACGCGCGACTTGTCGCACCAAGGCAGGAACTGCGGGTACTTCGCCACATCGGTGACGAGCGCGTACATTTCTTCGGCGCTGTACCAGATGAGGACGGACTTGTGGACTGTTTTCATAGAATCGGCACAGCGTGCGCGACGGATTGTATTGAAGCCATGCGCCCCCAACTTCTCGAGCCATGGCCACCAAGAAACAAGACACCTCCTCCCGCATCGCCGACAACAAGAAGGCCGCCTACAACTATTTCTTCGAAGAACGCTTTGAGGCCGGCATGGTCCTCGAGGGCTGGGAAGTCAAGTCGCTGCGCGAAGGCAAGGTGCAGCTGACCGACGGCTACGTGGTGATCCGCGACGGCGAGCTGTTCGTGGTCGGCTGCCAGATCAACCCGCTCAAGAGCGCCTCGACGCACGTCAATCCTGATTCGGTCCGCACCAAGAAGTTGCTGCTGCACAAGGAAGAGATCAAGCGCCTCGTCGGCAAGGTCGAGCAAAAGGGCTACACGCTGGTGCCGCTGAACCTGCACTGGAAGGCCGGCAAGGTGAAGTGCGAGATCGCGCTCGCCAAGGGCAAGGCCGAGCACGACAAGCGCGACACCATCAAGGACCGCGAAGGCAAGCGCGAAGTCGAGCGCGCGATGAAGAGCCGCAACCGCTAATTTTTCTTTTTTTGGGCGGCATGGAATAAAACGCGCTCTGCGGGCGTTTGTGCGGTGTCATCGATCCTCGATGCCATCAACCCAGGAGTCTTTCCATGTCACCTATCCGCATGTCGTCCTCCGTCGGCATCGCCGCCGCACTGCTCGGCAGCCTGCTCGCCCTCCCCGCGTTCGCCCAGCCCAAGGCCGCCGATGGCGCGCTGGTCGGTGCGAACGGCATGACGCTCTACACCTTCGACAAGGACACGGCCGGCAGCGGCAAGTCGGCCTGCAACGGCGGCTGTGCCACCAACTGGCCGCCCTTCATGGCAGCCGACAGCGACAAGCCCAGCGGCGACTTCACCATCGTCACGCGCGACGACGGCAAGAAGCAATGGGCCGCCAAGGGCTGGCCGCTGTACTACTGGGTGAAGGACACCAAGCCGGGCGACAAGACCGGCGACGGCGTCAACGGCACCTGGAAAACCGCCAAGCCCTGACACGGACAGGCTCACGGTCTACCCATGGACGCCCGCCTGCTGGTCGAGCACATCCCGAGCCTGCGCCGCTATGCGCGTGCGCTCACGGGCAATGCCTGGGCGGCCGACGACCTGGTGCAGGACACGCTCGAGCGCGCCTGCGGCAAGTGGCGGCTCTGGGTGGTGGGCACCGACCTGCGCGCCTGGCTCTTCACGGTCATGCACAACCTCTTCGCCAGCCAGGTGCGGCGCCGGCCGCCGCCGCATGCGGTCGTGCCGCTGGAGGATGTAGCGCCCGAGCAGCTGCAGGGCGGCGTCGATCCGGGCCTGGGCCTCGACCTGCAGCGCTGCCTGATGCAGCTGCCCGAAGAGCAACGCGCCGTGCTGCTGCTTGTGACGCTCGAAGACCTGTCCTACGCCGAAGTGGCGAAGGTGCTCGGCATTCCGATCGGCACCGTGATGTCGCGCCTCTCGCGCGCCCGCCTTCGCCTGCAGGAGCTGATGGACGGCGCCGCCGCGTCCAGCCGCCCCGGCCTGCGCCGCCTCAAGTGACGTGAAGCACTCCGCCATGAACCGCCCCACCCTGCCCCCCACCGACGACGAGCTGCACGCCTGGGTCGACGGCCAGTTGCCGCCCGAACGCCGCGAGGCGGTCGAGGATGCGCTGGCGCGCGATCCGGCCGTGGCGGCCCGCGTGGCGGCCTGGCATGCCCAGCGCGACGCCTTGCGCCGCCTGCACGGCGGCCTGCTCGACGAACCCGTGCCTGCGCCGCTGATGGGCGTGCTCGAGCGGCGCCGTGCCGAGGCCGGTCGCTCGGCCCCCTGGCTACGCTGGGGCGGCATGGCCGCCGGCCTGCTGGCCGCCTTCGCGGCCGGCTGGCTCGGCAATGCCCAGTGGTCGAGCGCGCCGCGCGCGGCCGGTGCCTCCTTGGCACGCGTACCGGCCGTGCGCGAGTTCGTGCGCGACGCCTCGGTGGCCCACGTCGTCTACACCCCCGAGAAACGGCACCCCGTCGAAGTGGCCGCCGCCGAGCAGCAGCACCTGGTGCAGTGGCTGTCCAAGCGCCTCGATCACCCGCTCAAGGTGCCCGATCTGTCCTCACTCGGCTACACGCTGGTCGGCGGACGCCTGCTGCCCGGCGAAACCGGCGCGCGCGCCCAGTTCATGTTCGAGGACGCGGCGGGTGAACGCATCACGCTGTACATCGGCACGCTCGACGCGCAGGCCGCGGACGCCGCTGCCTCGCGCGAAACCGCCTTCCGTTTTGCTTCGGACGGCGCCGTGCCGAGCTTCTACTGGGTCGACCGGGGTTTCGGCTATGCCGTGGCCGGTCGCCTGCCGCGCGATGCGCTACTGAGACTCGCGACCCTGGCCTACCGCGAGTTATCGTAGCGACGGCATAAACTGCCGGTTCGCGCATTCACCTGGCTTGTTTTCGCGATTGATTTTTCAACTGAAGGAGAAACTGCATGAAATTGCTCAGCGCCTCGATCCTCGCAGCGGCACTGCTCGCCGGCTGCGGCGGCATGTCCACCAAGACCGCTGGAGCGCCCGACACGCCCACCCGCACCGCCGACGGCGTGCTGGTCGGCCCGAACGGCATGACGCTCTATACCTTCGCCCGCGACACCGCCAATGCCGGGACCTCCGCCTGCAACGGCCAATGCGCCACCAACTGGCCGCCGCTCGCCGTGGCCGACGCCGCCAAGCCCATGGGCGGCTACACCATCATCGTGCGTGAAGACGGCAAGAAGCAGTGGGCCTACAAGGGCTGGCCGCTGTACTACTGGGCCAAGGACACCAAGGCCGGCGACAAGACCGGTGACGGCGTGGCCAACGGTGCCTGGAAGGTTGCCCGTCCCTGATGCCGCTGATGTGATGGCGTCGGCCTGACCGGCGCCGCCACCCACGAAAGCCTCGGCATCCGCCGGGGCTTTTTTCATGGTGCACGGCAGAATGGCCCGATGACTTTTGCCGACACCACCCCGGATGCCTTCCACGCGCTTGTGTCTCACGGCCTCATCACCGACGCGCAGCACGATGCCGCGCTCGCACACCCCGAGGCCACAGCCCTGCCACCGATTCCCGGCCCCGCGCATGCACTGGCCTGGATGCGCCTCAAGAACCTGATCGCCGAGGAAGAACTGGATGCAGCGGTGGAACGCCTCGAAGCCGCCTCGCCGGCCGTCACGGCGTTCACCGAAGCGGAAGACATCGCCTACGACGCGGACGACCTGCTGGACCTCGGCAAGACCGGCATCACGCACGAGGCCGTGGTCGCGCTGTTCAACGAAGGACTGATCGACACCGAGACCCGCGACCTGGCGCTGCGTGCCGCGCCTCTGACCGGCGCGCCCGCCGCCCTGGGCCCCACGCTGGGCTGGCTGGTGACCGACGGCCTGCTCGACACGGCGCCGTTCGAAGCGCTCCGCACCCGAGTCGCCGCCGAGCCGGCCTTTGCGACGGCAGCCGACCATCGGCGCATCCTCGACGAGGCCCAGGCGATCGTCGCTGCCGACGAGCAGGAGACCGCCGACATGCTCAAAGAGTTCGCGCGCAGCCAGCAAGCCAGCTGGCGCAACTTCGGAATGATCGTGGTGGCCGTCGTGATCGTGATCGGCTGGTACCTCTTCGGCCGCTGAGGGCGGCGAAAGGTCAGTGCGCGCCGGGCAGCGCGCTGTCCGCCAGCGTGGTGCGGCGCCCGCGCAGCGCGAGCAGCTCGTTGAATACCAGCGCGCCGATCACGAGCACGCCGCCCGTCAGCACGCTGGCCGCAGGCGCCTCCCCGGCGCCGAGCCAGGCCAGCGCGATGCCGAAGATCACCTCGAGCAGCGCCAGCAACGCCACCTCGGGCGCCTTGAGCACCTGCGCGCACAGCACCGAGAGCACGCAGGGAATCGCCAGCTGAAACACCCCCAGGAAGGCCAGCAGTCCCAGGTCATGGGGGCCGGCATGGAACGGCCAGGCCAGCGGCAAGGTGACGAGTGCGGAGAGGGTCGCGCCGATCAGCACCGCGGGCACCAGGTCGACATCCTGCCCCTTGGCGTGCGCATGCTGGACCACGGTCCATTGCGTCGCGCCGGCCAGCGGCACGCACAGCGCCACCAGCGTGCCGACGAGCGACCCACCGCCACCGCCCAGCAGCTGCGTGCCGTACATCCAGCCGATGCCCAGCCCGGCGACCACGATGGCCGCCCAGGTGCGTGCGGGCAACCTGTGCCCGATGAAGAGGCGTGCGGCCAGTGCGGTGAACAGCGGCCCGAGCGACATCGTGACCAGCACGCTCGCGGTGGAGGTGAGGGTCAGCGCCACCATGAAGGCCGTGAACATCACGGCCCAGCAGACGCCCGAGATCCACAACGACCGCCCGCCGCGGCGCAGCAGCGAGAACACCGCCCGCCCCCGCCAAAGCGGCAAGATCACCAGCAGCGCCAGCATCGTGAAGAGGCTGCGCCAGAAGGTGATCTCGAAACTGTGCGCCTGCGCCAGGTGCCGCGTGACAACGCCCGCCGTGCCCCACATGAGGGTCACGACGACCATCAGCCCGACAGCGGCGCCGTGCGTCAAGCGCATGGCCGATCGAAGGCGATCAGCCGTTCGACGTGTCGCGGCCGGCGCGCTTGCGGTCGCTTTCCTTCAGGAAACGCTTGCGCAGGCGCACGCTCTTGGGCGTGATTTCGACCAGCTCGTCGTCCTCGATGAACTCGACGCCGTATTCCAGCGTGAGGTCGATTGGGGGCGTGATCTTGATCGCGTCTTCCTTGCCCGAGACGCGGAAGTTGGTCAGCTGCTTGGTGCGCGTGGCGTTCACGACCAGGTCGTTGTCGCGGCTGTGGATGCCGACGATCATGCCTTCGTACACCGGATCGTTCGCCTTCACGAACATGCGACCGCGGTCGTCCAGCTTGCCCAGCGCGTAGGTGAAGATTTCACCGTCGTCCATCGAGATCAGCACGCCGTTCTTGCGGCTGCCGATCTCGCCCTTGTGGGCTTCGTAGCTGTCGAAGATGTTGCTGATGAGGCCCGAGCCACGCGTCAGGTTCAGGAATTCGTTCGTGAAGCCGATGAGGCCACGCGCCGGAATGCGGTACTCCAGGCGCACGCGGCCACGGCCGTCCGGTTCCATGTTGACCAGCTCGCCCTTGCGTTCGCCCAGTGCCTGCATCACGCCACCCTGGTGGGTTTCCTCGATGTCGGCCGTGACCAATTCGATAGGCTCGTGCTTTTCGCCGTTCACGGTGCGGAACACCACGCGCGGCTTGGACACGGCCATTTCATAGCCTTCGCGGCGCATGTTTTCCAGCAGGATGGTCAGGTGCAGTTCGCCGCGGCCCATGACTTCGAAGATGCCTTCTTCGTCGGTCTCGCTCACGCGCAGGGCCACGTTGTGCTGCAGTTCCTTCTGCAGGCGGTCCCAGATCTGGCGGCTGGTCACGAACTTGCCTTCGCGGCCGGCCAGCGGGCTGGTGTTCACGCAGAAGTTCATGGTCAGGGTCGGCTCGTCGACCTTGAGCATGGGCAGCGGCGCAGGCTTGTCCTTGTCGGTCACGGTGACGCCGATGCCGATGTCGGCGATGCCGTTGATCAGCACGATTTCGCCGGGGCCGGCTTCGGTCGATTGCACACGGTCCAGGCCCTGGAAGGTCAGCACCTGGTTGACGCGGCCCTTGACGGTCTTGCCGTCCGGACCTTCCATGACCAGCACGTCGGTCATGGGCTTGAGCGTGCCCTGGCTGATGCGGCCCACGCCGATGCGGCCCACGAAGGTCGAGAAGTCGAGGGCGGAAATCTGCAGCTGCAGCGGCGCGTTCGGGTCACCCTTTTGCGACGGCACGTGCTTCAGGATGGTGTTGAACAGGGCCGACATGTCGGGGCCCCACTGCTCGCCCGGCGCGCCTTCTTCGAGCGACGACCAGCCATTGATGCCCGAGGCGTACACCACGGGGAAGTCGAGCTGTTCGTCGGTCGCGCCGAGCTTGTCGAACAGGTCGAAGGCGGCGTTGACCACCTTGTCGGGGTTCGCGCCGGGCTTGTCGACCTTGTTCACGACCAGGATGGGCTTCAGGCCCAGGGCCAGCGCCTTCTTGGTCACGAAACGCGTCTGCGGCATCGGGCCTTCCTGCGCGTCGATCAGCAGCACCACGCCGTCGACCATCGACAGTGCGCGTTCCACTTCACCGCCGAAGTCCGCGTGACCCGGGGTGTCGACGATGTTGATGTGCGTGCCTTCCCAGGTCACGGCGCAGTTCTTGGCCAGGATCGTGATGCCACGTTCCTTTTCGATCGCGTTGTTGTCCATCACCGTGTCGACGACCTTCTCGTGCTCGGCGAAGGTGCCCGACTGGCGCAGCAGCTGGTCGACCATGGTGGTCTTGCCATGGTCCACGTGGGCAATGATGGCGATATTGCGGATTTGCTTGGTACTCATGGTGTCGCTTCGGTCTGTGGTGCGTTCAAAAGAATTTGCTGAATTTCGATGGGGTTCAGCAAGCGCCCCGGGATCAGTTCGCCGGCGCTCACGTGGGCGGTGCCCAGGAACGCCTGCGGGTCGGTGCCGAACACGGCCACCGCCTCGGCATCGGCCCAGCCGCCGCGGCGGCGCAGGCCCGAGAGAAAACGTGCGGCATCTTCGGCCGCGAGCGTGACGCGGCTGTGGCCGTCGACCAGCGCTTCGGGAGGCAACAGGCGTGCCAGGCGCTCGTCTTCGGTCATGGCTTCGAGCGCTTCGATGGTGACGCACTGCGCCTGCCCGAATCCGCCCGTGGCCGTGCGGCGCAGCGAGGTCAGGTGCGCGCCGCAACCCAGCGCCTCGCCGATGTCCTCGCCCAGGGTGCGAATGTAGGTGCCCTTGCTCACGCTCGCAACGATGCGAATGCTGGTGTCATCCAGCCGGGTCAGCGCAAGCTGGTGAATGACGACGTCGCGCGGTGCGCGCTCGATCTCGATGCCTTCGCGCGCGTACTCGTACAGCGCTTTGCCGTCTTTCTTGAGCGCGCTGTGCATCGGCGGCACCTGGCGGATCGGGCCGGTGAATTGGGCCTGGACGCGGGCCAGGTCGTCGGATGAAACCTGTACCGGGCGTTCGGCGATCACCTCGCCTTCGGCGTCACCCGTGGCGGTCTTGACACCCAGGCGCGCGACTGCCTCGTAGGTCTTGTCGGCGTCCAGGTGCAGTTGGCTGAATTTGGTGGCGGCGCCGAAACACAGCGGCAGCACGCCTGTGGCGAGCGGATCGAGCGTGCCGGTATGGCCCGCTTTTTCGGCGCGCAGCAACCACTTGGCCTTTTGCAAGGCCTGGTTGCTGGAAAACCCCAGCGGCTTGTCGAGCAGCAACACCCCATGCACAGGGCGCCGCTGCACCCGTGTGCGTGGCGCGTTCATCGCTAGTCGTCTTTCGAGCGCGAAGCAACGGCCTGTGCGATGAGCGCATTCATGTCGGCCGCACGCTCGGTGGTGCGGTCGAACAGGAAGTGCAGCGTCGGCACGGTGTGGATGTGCAGGCGCTTGAACAGGCCATTGCGCAGGAAGCCTGCGGCCTGGTTCAGCGCTTCGGTGGTCTCGGCCACGTCGCCCGTGAGCAGGCTGAAGAAGACCTTCGCATGCGCATAGTCAGGCGTGACCTCGACCGCCTGGATCGTGACCATGCCCACGCGCGGGTCCTTCAACTCGCGCGCGATCAGCTCCGTCAGATCGCGCTGGATCTGGTCGGCGACCTTGAACGCGCGGTTGGGTGCGGCTGCTTTTCTTTTCGGCATGGACTCTTTCGCGTCGAACGCTTACAGCGTCCGGGCGATTTCCTTGATCTCGAAGAATTCGAGCTGATCGCCTTCCTTGATGTCGTTGTAGTTCTTGAGCTTGATACCGCACTCAAAACCTTCGCGGACTTCGCGGACATCGTCCTTCATGCGCTTGATCGAGTCGACTTCGCCGGTGTAGATCACCACGTTGTCGCGCAGCAGGCGGAAATGCGCGCTGCGGTTGACCGAGCCCGAAGTGACGTACGAGCCGGCCACGGTGCCGATCTTCGAGGCCACGAACACCGTGCGGATCTCGGCCGAGCCGATGATCTCTTCGCGGCGCTCCGGTGCCAGCATGCCCGACATCGCGACCTTGATCTCGTCGACGGCGTCGTAAATGATGCTGTAGTAGTTCAGCTGAACGCCATTGCCTTCGGCCAGCTTGCGCGCACCGGCATCGGCCCGCACGTTGAAGCCGATGACCACCGCCTTCGACGCGATCGCGAGGTTGATGTCGCTTTCGCTGATGCCGCCGACGCCGGCGTACACGATCTGCACCTTGACTTCTTCGGTCGCCAGCTTGAGCAGCGACTGGGCCAGTGCTTCCTGCGAGCCCTGAACGTCAGCCTTGATGATGATGCGCAGCGTCTGCACTTCGCCGGCCGACAGGTCGGTGAACATGTTCTGCAGGTTCGCGGCTTGCGCCTTCGCCAGCTTGGTGTTGCGGAACTTGCCCGCACGGTAGGTTGCGATTTCGCGCGCACGGCGCTCGTCGGCCATCACCATGAACTCGTCGCCCGCCTGCGGCACTTCGGTCAGACCCTGGATTTCGACCGGGATCGACGGACCTGCCGACTTGGTGGCCTTGCCGTCTTCGTCCAGCATGGCGCGCACGCGGCCATAGGTCGAGCCGGCCAGCACCACGTCGCCGGTCTTGAGTGTGCCGGACTGCACCAGCACGGTCGCGACCGGGCCGCGGCCCTTGTCGAGCTGGGCTTCGATGACCAGGCCCTTGGCGGCGGCATCCACCGGCGCCTTGAGTTCCAGCACTTCGGCCTGCAGCAGCACCTGCTCGAGCAGGTCGTCGATGCCCTGGCCGGTCTTGGCCGACACCGGCACGAACGGCACGTCGCCGCCGTACTCTTCGGGCACGACCTCTTCAGCCACCAGTTCCTGCTTCACGCGGTCCAGGTTGGCGTCGGGCTTGTCCACCTTGTTGATCGCAACCACGATCGGCACACCTGCCGCCTTCGCGTGCTTGATGGCTTCCTTGGTCTGGGGCATGACGCCGTCGTCGGCCGCCACCACCAGGATCACGATGTCGGTGGCCTGCGCACCGCGGGCACGCATGGCGGTGAACGCCTCGTGACCCGGGGTGTCGAGGAACGACACCATGCCGCGTTCGGTTTCGACGTGGTAGGCACCGATGTGCTGCGTGATGCCGCCGGCTTCGCCCGCGGCGACCTTGGCGCGGCGGATGTAGTCCAGCAGCGAGGTCTTGCCGTGGTCGACGTGACCCATGACGGTCACGACCGGTGCGCGCGGCAGGGCTTCGGCCTGTTGCGCCGACACGTCCTCGTCGGTGAAGGCTTCGGGGTCGTCCAGCGCGGCAACCACCGCGTTGTGGCCCATTTCCTCCACGATGATCATCGCGGTGTCCTGGTCGAGCGACTGGTTGATGGTCGCCATCATGCCCAGCTTCATCAATTGCTTGATGACTTCCTGCGCCTTCACGGCCATCTTGTGCGCGAGCTCGGCGACCGTGATGGTCTCGGGCACGTGCACTTCGAGCACGCGCGCCTCGACCGGTGCGGCCGGTGCGTGCTGCTCGTCATGACCGCCACGGTCGTTGCCACGACGGCCACGCGGGCCTCCGCGCCAGTTCCCGCGGCTGACCCCCCCGCTGGCATCGCCGCGGGTCTTGATTTCCTTCTTCTTGGCAGGATCGCCAGCCCAGCTCGACGAGAGCTTGGCGGACTTGACTTCCTTGCCAGCACCGGCGGCGGCCGGCGCTGCGGCGCCAGGGGCCGCAGGGGCGCCCGGGCGGCCCGGCGGCGTGGCCGGCTTGTGCAGCGTGCCCTTGACCGTCGACTTTTCAGGCTGCGGCTTCTCCGGCGCCTTGTGCGGCACCAGCACGCGGGCCGGTGCGTTCATCATGGCGCGGATGGCTTCGGCTTCGGCCAGGGCCTTGCGGCGACGCTCGTCGAGGTCCTTGGCGCGGGCGGCTTCTTCGTCGGCACGGGCCTTCGATTCGGCGGCGGCCTTGGCCTTGGCGTCTTCCTTGGCCTGCGTAGCGGCGTTCTGGGCGGCCAGCTTGGTGTCGGCAGCCTGCTTCTCGGCAACGGCAGCGGTTTCTGCAGCCGCAGCGGCGGCGGCCACAGCGGCCGGCGCGGCCGGGGCAGCCACCGGCTGCTTCGCGGCTTCCTTGGCCGAGGCGGCGGCGGCTTCAGCGGCCTTCTTCTCGGCGGCGATGCGCGCAGCTTCCTGCTCGGCCTGTTCGGCGCGCTCGGCCTTTTCGGCCTGCTCGCGTTCGCGGGCTTCGGTCTCTTCGCGCTGGCGACGCTTCTCGGCCAGCTCTTCTTCCTGGCGGCGGATCAGCTCGGCCTGGCGGCGTGCATCTTCCTCGCGACGGGCCAGTTCGGCTTCGTCGATCTGGGGCGCGGCCGGTGCGGCGGACGTTTCGGCCGCCTGCTGCTGCGCGCCTTCGGCCGTGGCCGGGTGGCCTTCATCGCGCTGGATGAAGGTGCGCTTCTTGCGCACTTCGACCTGGATGGTGCGGGCGCGACCGGTGGCGTCGGCCTGCTTGATCTCGCTGGTCGACTTCTTGGTCAGCGTGATCTTCTTGCGCTCGGGCTCGGCCGTGCCGTGGCTGGCCTTCAGGAAGCCGAGCAAGCGCTGCTTGTCGGCCTCCGTGAGTGCATCGGTGGCGGCCGCTTTGGGCACGCCTGCGCTCTTGAGCTGGTCAAGCAAGGTTTCGGGAGTCTTCTTGAGCTCGTTCGCGAACTCGGCGACAGTGGTACTGGACATATTGCTTTCGTGCCTCCATACCGTCACTCTTGGCCGGCGAACCAATGTTCGCGGGCTTTCAAGATGAGGGCTTTGGCGTCATCGGCGCTCAGGCCGGTGATTTCGGTGAGTTCATCGACCGCGAGGTCGGCCAGGTCGTCACGGGTGTTCACACCCGCTTCAGCCAGCTGCGGAATCAGGTCGGGATTGAGGCCTTCGAGGTCGCGCAGGTTCTGCGAGACGGTTTCGACACCTTCTTCCTTGGCGATTTCCATGGTCAGCAGCGCATCCTTTGCACGGGCGCGCAGCTCATTGATGGTGTCTTCGTCGAAGGCCTCGATCTCAAGCATCTCGGAGATCGGCACGTAGGCCACCTCCTCGAGGCTGTTGAACCCTTCCGAAATCAGGATGTCGGCGATTTCCTCGTCGACATCGAGCTTTTCCATGAAAAGCTTGCGGCTGGTATCGGTTTCGACGGCCTGCTTCTGGGCCGACTCGTTGGCGTCCATGATGTTGATCTTCCAACCGGTGAGGTCGGAAGCCAGACGCACGTTCTGGCCGCCGCGGCCGATGGCGATCGCGAGGTTTTCCTCGTCGACCACCACGTCCATGGCGTGCTTTTCTTCATCGACCACGATCGACGAGACGTTGGCCGGCGCCAGGGCGCCGATCACGAACTGGGCCGGGTCTTCACTCCACAGCACGATGTCCACGCGCTCACCGGCGAGCTCGTTGGTCACGGCGTTGACGCGAGTGCCGCGCACGCCGACGCAGGTGCCGATCGGGTCGACACGCTTGTCGTGCGAGAGCACAGCGATCTTGGCGCGCGAGCCGGGGTCACGGGCGCAGCTCTTGATTTCGAGCAGGCCTTGTTCGATCTCGGGCACTTCCTGGCGGAACAGCTCGATCATGAACTCGGGGGCCGAGCGCGACAGGATGATCGGCGCGCCGCGCAACGTCAGGTCGACCTCCATGATCATGGCCCGCACGCGGTCGCCGTTGCGCAGGTTTTCCTTGGCGATCATCTCGCTGCGGCGCAGGCGGCCTTCGACGCGCCCGGCTTCCACGATGATGTCGCCCTTGTCCAGGCGCTTGACGGTGCCCACGAAGATCTTGTCGCCGCGCGACATGAAGTCGTTGAGCAGCATCTCGCGCTCGGCGTCGCGGATCTTCTGCAGGATCACCTGCTTGGCAGCCATGGCGCCGATGCGGCCGATCGGCACCGAGTCCACCGCTTCCTCGATGTACTCGCCGACTTCGATGTCCGACATTTCTTCCTTGGCCTCAAACAGGAGGATTTCCTGGTCGGGCAGCTGCAGGCCGGCTTCATCGGGAACGACGTGCCAACGGCGGAAAGTTTCGTAGTCGCCGCTGTCGCGATCGACCGCCACGCGGATATCCACGTCACCCTGATGGAGCTTCTTGGTGGCTTGCGCCAGTGCGGATTCGACCGCGCCGAAGACCACGTCGCGTTCGACGTTCTTCTCGCGCGAGATCGCATCCACCAACATCAACATTTCGCGATTCATGCCACCACTCCTCTTGTTCAGTCCGAAACGTTCGTTCCGTCGTCAATATCCGAAAAACCCGGTTGGGTTTTGGCCTTGCGGCCCTTGAAATCCACAATCGGCGCGAGCCGCGCATCGCGCAGCTCGTCCAATACGAAGCCCAGCGCATGCAACGGTGCAGGCGCGCGCTTCTTGCTCACTTTTTGACCCGGCTTGGTCTCGGGCGCATCGCTCCAGACGATCTGCCAACCCGAACCGCCTTCAGCACGCTCCAGCGTGCCGCGAAACTTCTTGCGATTGGCCGACACCTGGCCCGCCGCGGCAGCACCCATGGGCGCCTTGAGGGTGATGTCGATCACCGCGCCCACGAATCGCTCGAAATCCTGTTCATTGCGCAAGGGGCGATCGATACCGGGCGAGGAGACCTCGAGCCGCTTGTAATCGACCGCATCGACTTCCAGCGCGAATTGCAGCTGGCGCGTGACCTTCTCGCAGTCTTCCACCGTCACGAAGGGTTCGGGCACGCCGGCCGCCACATCTTCAGAGGTGGGGGGCGTCCAGGGCAAATCAATCGTCACGCGCAGCAATCCACCGGCCGAGCGTTCGACCTCGACCAGGTCGTAGCCGAGACCGGCCACGGTTTGTTCTACTGTTTGCTGCAATGCCACGTGTTTGAAAGCGCCTTCTGAATCAATGCCCAAGCCGCAGCACCCGCCCACCACGGATGCCACGACGCCAAATAATTGCTGCTTGAGAATGCATAGACCAAAAAAAACGGGCGGTTGGTACCCGCCCGTTTGGTCGTGAGCCTCGAATTATATGCTATTCGCGTGCATAAATGAAGGACATCGGTATTCAGGCGGCCACAGGGCGCCGGTATTTCGACCAGACCACGGCAAACAGCACCGCGCCCAGGGCCAATGCGGCCGCCGCCACCAGCAAAGGCAGCTCGAAAGAACCGGTGCGCTGGGCCAACGGCGCCGCAAAAAGCGGCCCGATGATCTGCCCCACCCCGTAGGACGCCGTGGCATAGCCGATCAGCCCGGCCGCGGCATTGCCGCGCAGCCGGCGGGCTTCCCGCATGGCGAAAAGAGTGATGGCGGTGAAAGGCATGCCGAGCAACAGGCTGCCCAGCGCAAAACCCGCAATCGTCGGCCAGGCCACCGAAAAAACGACGCCGAGCGCCTGCAATGCATAAGCGGCGGCCAGCAGCAGCCGGTTGTCCCAATGCACCGGGGCGCGGGCGCCGATCAATGCGCCCGGAATGATGGCCGCGCCGAACAGCGGCCAGAAGAAATCCGGCCACGGCGATCCCGGCAGCGCCTGCCGGGCGATCACCGGCAGGAAGGTGGCCGTAATGATGTAACCAAAGCCTGCCAGCCCATAGAGCGCGACCAGCCAGATCGCATCGCTTCGGGCTGACGCCGATCCAGAGGCACTGCCCGCTGCAACAGCCGGACTCGCCGCCGCCC